>DHAH01000138.1 GCA_002397345.1 Clostridiales bacterium UBA4959 | reverse complement strand
CCCTCGTCGCGCCGCTTTTTTGCAACTCCCCCGCCGCGCCGTTATCGGAACGCTTGTCAGTCATCCGATCCCTTGCCCAATTGGCGGCGCAGTTCCGCATTTTCACGGCGCAGTTTTGTCGCTTCAGAGGCGTAATTCATAATTTGTCCCTGCAAGTCATCGACCTTTACAGCCGTTTTCATCTTATCGTCGAGGTAGTCAAGCGAGGCCATTATAGCCGCCTCCAGCTTTGTGCAGCGCTTCGACGACATTACCATGTCGTTTATCTTGCGGCTCACAATTTTGGCAAGCCCGACAACATATTCCTCGCTTTCCTCCGAGAGCAGATTCAAAGTGGAGCCCGCTACCTCGATAGTAAACCTCTGTTTCATCAGTATGACCATCCTTTTAAATATGACACTGAAAACTTTTTTCAACTTTTTTCAATAAAATTCGATATTGAAAAATATATTTTTATCGTTTATAATAGTTATACCATAAATCTTCGTAAATTTAAATAGCTTTACAAAATATTTACGCGAAAAATGAAAGGTATCATTAAAAAAATCATGAATATATTAAAAAACGCCCGTCGAATCGTGGTGAAGATCGGCTCGTCGACCCTTACATACGATAATGGGCGCATGAATTTGCAGCGTATCGAGAAAATCGCGCGCGTACTGTCCGATTTCGCCAACAGCGGGCGCGATGTGGTGCTTGTTACCTCCGGAGCGATTGCGGCGGGGACAGCGCGGCTGGGGCTTGACCACCGCCCTCAGGCTGCCGAGGAGCGTCAGGCGATGGCAGCTGTCGGTCAGAGCGAGCTGATGAAGATATACGACCAGTTTTTCGGCATGTACGGGCGCGCGGTGGGGCAGGTGCTGCTCACACGCGGCACCGTCGAGCAGGAAGCAAGCCGCCGCAACGCCGAAAACACGTTTAACACGCTGTTCCGGTTCGGCTGCATCCCGATTGTCAACGAAAACGACACTATCTCCTGCGACGAGCTGGAGCTGCTCGACACCTTCGGCGACAACGATACCCTTTCCGCGCGGGTGGCGGTCATGGTGCGCGCCGATGTGCTTATCATATTGTCCGACAAGGACGGCATGTACGACGGCGACCCGCGCGTCAAGCCCGACGCGAAATTAATCCATACCGTTGCGTCCGTCGATGATAAGATCATGGGCTACGCGGGCGGCGCAGGCTCAAATCGCGGTACGGGCGGGTATATAACTAAGCTTAACGCCGCTAAAATCGTGACCGAGGCGGGCATCCCGATGTTTATACTGAACGGCGCTAACCCGGAAATCCTATACGATTTAAACGAAGGCAACTGCGCCGGCACATATTTCATGAGCAAATAACCACGCTCCATCCACATCGGTGAACGGGGTTTACCCCAACGAACCTCCGGTGTGGAGCTTTTATAATCGAGTGTCTAAACATTCTCTTTTGTTTAGCGGCTGCACCGTTTTATAAAATGTCATATCTGCGGGGTTTGGGGGGAGCTTCTCCCCCCAACGTATTCTTCGTTTCTCCGTTCCCTTGCCATCCGCAATAATTCCTCCAGCCCGATAACCGGGATACCCAGCGCGCGGGCTTTTTCCAATTTTGAGCCTGCGTCGTCGCCTGCAACGACATATGCCGTCTTTTTTGATACCGACGACGCGACCTTGCCGCCGTTTTCTAAAATGAGCTCCGTCGCTTCATCGCGTGTCATACCGGGCAGAGTGCCGGTCAGCACAAATGTCAGCCCGTCAAGCGCTCCGCTTGACAGCGCTTTTTTTTCCTGTGCGGTGACAACTCCAGCGTCTTTAAAGGATTTTATCATTTCTCTCGACTGCGCGTGCGAAAAATATTGCACAATGCATTCGGCGGTGATCCCGCCTATATCCTCCACCGCGGTGAGCTCCGATATATCGGCTTCAGCGACAGCGTCAAGACTGCCGAACCGGTCGGCAAGCGTTTTTGCCGCCGCTTCGCCTACCTGCCGTATACCCAGCGCGCAGATCAACCTTGCCAATCCGCGCGTTTTAGATGCTTCTATCGCCGCAACCAGATTCTCCGCCGATTTGCGCCCCATACGCTCCAGCGGCTCGAGCTGTTCGACCGTCAGGTTGTATAAATCGGCGGCGTTTTTAATTAATTTAGCCGCGATGAGATTTTCCACCGCCGCCGGGCCCAGTCCGTCGATATTCATTGCGTGCCGGCTCGCGAAATATTCGATACTGCGCGATAACTGCACGGGGCAGGACGCGTTTGTGCAGCGGTATGCCGCCGCGCCTTCATCGCGGCTCACCGGTTCGCCACATGAGGGGCAATTTTGCGGCATCTCAAAAACGACTTCGCTGCCGTCGCGCGCATCCGCATCCGAGCCGATAATTTCGGGGATAATCTCTCCCGCCTTGCGCACCAACACGAGGTCGCCCACGCGTATGTCGCGCTCGCGTATGATGTCAAGATTGTGCAATGTAGCCGCCGAAACCGTAGTTCCCGCCAATCTGACCGGCGCGAGCGACGCCTGCGGGGTCAGCACTCCCGTGCGTCCGACGCCGATCTTAATCCCGAGCAGCTTGGTTTTTGCCACCTCCGGCGGATATTTGAACGCGACCGCCCAGCGAGGTTTACCCGCGATCGAACCGAGCTTCTCGCGCCGTGGCAAGCTGTCAAGCTTAACAACAGCGCCGTCGATATCGCAGTCGAGCGTCCCGCGCACCGCGTCAATTTTTTCCACCGCTGCGACCGCAGCATCCGCGCCCGATATCGACTTTGCCATCGGCAGCACAGAAAAACCCTGCTCGCGTAAAAATTCCAGCGTCTCGCCGTGGCCGGTGAACACCCTGTCGCAGCGCTGGATATTAAAGGCGTAGATTTTCAATCCGCGCGACGCGGTGACGGCAGCGTCAAGCTGACGCAGCGAACCCGCCGCGGCGTTGCGCGGATTGGCAAGTAGACGCTCGCCGCGCTCCTCCCGCTCGGAGTTGAGCACCTCGAACACCTCTTTCGGCATATAAACCTCTCCGCGCACGTCGAGTGTGCCGCGATACGCGATTTCATGCGGTATCCCACCCACGGTCAGCAGATTTTCGGTCACATCCTCGCCGACCCTGCCGTCGCCCCGTGTCGCGCCTCGCACAAACAGACCGCTCTCATATGAAAGGCAGACCGACAGACCGTCGATTTTCGGCTCGACGGAATAAATCGCATCCTCTCCGACGCGCGTTATAAAGGCGCGGAGCTCGTCATAATCGAACACATCGATCAGGCTGCCCATAGGGACGACATGTGTCACCTTCGAAAACTTCTCCGACGCCCGTCCACCTACCCGCCGCGTCGGGGAGTCGGGAGTCACAAGCTCGGGGTTTGCTTCCTCAAGCGCGGCAAGCTCGCGGTATAGCATGTCATATTCATAGTCGGAGATTTCCGGATCGTCGTCCTCGTAATAGCGTTTTGAATGGTATGAAAGCAGCGCGCGTAACTCTTCCGCGCGCTCTTTTTTATTGTCGACGGTCATGTGATCACCCTAAATGCGTTCTATATTTTTTGAAAAAAAGAAAAACGAGAATATGGTCATTATTCAATTCTCAGCTATGCTGAGAAGTTCCGCAAAAACTTTTGTAAAAAAGTATATAAAGCATATTATATTATAAATGAATGTTTGCCATTATTTGCGGTTCCAAGGGGAACTTT
>DHAH01000128.1:19827-20713 GCA_002397345.1 Clostridiales bacterium UBA4959 | reverse complement strand
GGGGCTGGAATATATGTGCGCCATTGTAGTTGGCGGTGCGTCACTGGCGGAGGGCGCGTCGCTTTTATGGAGCGCGATACTCTATATGCGCGACCCCATGCGCCGCGCTACAGCAAAAAGCGTTATCACGCCGCGCGCCGGACGCAGCGGTTTCCGATCGCTGCTCGCAATCACAATTCCCGTTTCTGTTTCCGCATACGCGCGGTCGGCGCTTGTCACGCTGGAGCACATCCTTGTGCCGCACGGACTGCAAAAATCGGGCGTGGGTTATGAATCGGCAATGGCGTCATACGGTGTGCTGCACGGGATGGTTCTTCCGCTGGTGCTGCTGCCCTCCTCGCTTTTGCACGCCTACGCTTCGCTGCTTATACCCGAGCTGGCGGAGGCAAAGGCGCGGCACGATTTCGCGTTTATCAGACGCGTTATAACACGCGCGCTGGCACTGACGCTGATATTTTCTATGACGACCGCGGCGGTGATGGCGCTTTGGGCGCGTTCGCTCGGCATTGCGATCTACAGCAGCGAGGAAGCCGGCGCGTTTATACACACAATGGCGCCGCTTATACCGGTGATGTATATTGATATTGTCATCGACTGCATTTTAAAAGGGCTGGGCGAACAGGTCTACTCGATGAAGGTCAACATCCTCGACTCGGCGGTCAGCGCGCTGCTTGTGTGGCTGCTGCTGCCCGGATTCGGCGTGTCCGGCTATGTCGCCGTGATTTATATCGCGGAGCTGCTCAACGCGGCGCTTAGTATCGCGCGCGCCGCCACATACGCACGAGAGGTAAACGAGGACGCGCCGGGGGTCTTTTTAAAAAAAGACCCCCGAACTACCCATAAACTTTTAAATTGATTTTTTTTACCCAGTATTGCGGGGTGTGGT
>DHAH01000128.1:18923-19696 GCA_002397345.1 Clostridiales bacterium UBA4959 | reverse complement strand
CTCCCCCCACGCGTACCCCCGTTCCCCGTACCCTCGTTCCCCGTACCCTCGTTCCCCGTACCCTCGTTCCCCGTATCCTCGTTTCCCCCGTCACCACGAAGCGTTTTCGATTTGCTTATCTATCCACTTGGCGCGGGTGAGGATAAATTTTTTCATCGCTATAATTTCCTGCTCATGCGTCGCGCGATAATCTTTACCCATCAGATTCGGCCAGATGTATGTTCTGCCATCCCACTGTTCCGGCCAGCGCGCCATCGAGCGCGGCAGCGCGTTCCCAATCATCGAAACCTGATCGTCTATGTACTGCAGCAACTTATCATCGCCCAGCAAATTACTGCGGAGCTGCTTCCATACATCCACATAACACTGCTTGAAATACGGGTCGCGCAGCAGGTGCCGTGACAGGGGCATTGAAGTCACATACCAGCCCTGTGTATCAGCCCCGCCGTTATAATCGGCGTTACCCAGCGTCAGGTCATAGTCCCATGCCGGTCCGGCGTAAAGCAGCCCGTTTCGCGGCTTATAAAAATAAGTCGAGATGATGAATCCGTCAACGTCACGCAGCAGCTCGGTCAGCGCCAGATGGCGCACAGTCGATTCCACGTCGAGATATTTGCGATAGCCGTTTTGGGGATCGGTAAAATTATCGGAATGCAGCGTACTAATGAAATCATTAATATATTTTGTTATATAGCTGCGCTGTGCGTCGGTTATCGTCTTAGCGCTCGGATACGAAAGGACAAATTCGCCCATTTCAGTGCTGAAATGATAAT
>DHAH01000128.1:18228-18828 GCA_002397345.1 Clostridiales bacterium UBA4959 | reverse complement strand
CTGAAATGATAATCGGTATCCCTGAATTTATCGATGGCGACAATATAACCGCCAGTCAGCGCGTCGCCGGAGTTGTCATCGGGCGTCAGCTTGTCGATATTGACGCGGTTTTTATCGACCTTGATCTTTTCTATAAGCGAATACACGCCCTGATAGTTTAGCGGATTGCCCGGATTGTCGGTGGAGTTTATGTAAACCTCGCAATATTTGGTACGGGGCGCGTAACCGCATGTCAGCCCGAAAAGTTCGTAGGCAAGCCCGTTGCGGACGAGCGATTTGTCAGCGTATGAGCCGTTTAAAACCCAATCGTTTTCTTTGGGCAAGCCCAACAGCGCGATATTGTTGTTAGCGCCGTTATATGTAATGGTGTGCAGCGCGAATTGCTTTTTGGGAAAGCCCAGCGACGACTGTCCGCGCCAGCGGATCTCCGCCTCGGTGATAATCGCGGGCTTGTCGGTGCGTTTGTTTTTTTCACCGGTGTCGTATACATACATTGTTACGCGGTTATAATCTTCCGACAGGGGTTGTCCGTGCGTATCAATGACGATAACGGGAACATCCGATTCCTCGCCCAGGTATGTGGGAGCATCAGGATCTGTT
>DHAH01000128.1:12813-18111 GCA_002397345.1 Clostridiales bacterium UBA4959 | reverse complement strand
CAGCACCCTGCTCGCTATACCCCGGCAGGTAGCGACAAAATAATGCTTGCCCGGAGAATCGGGTTTAAATTTACCGTCTTTTATCTTTATCAGTGTTTTATAATCGTCGCCGATTTTATACAGCTCGCAGTCGGAGATTTGGTTCGTGAGCTGTTTCCCCGCGCCGTCTGTCAGCGTCGTAATGAAGCTGACCTCTTCGCCCAGCTTTATATAGTTCGTCGGAGCGCCGAGCGTCAGCGTCGCGTCGGGCGGTTCTCCCTCCGTAACCAAAACCGCGAAGGGCGGACTTTGCACCTTTTGTACGACGGCATATAATATATGCAGCCCGGTTTTATCCGAAACAAATACACGTTCGTCGAGCTTCACGCCGTCGGCATAAAGATCGCCCTTGCGTGAGGAGCGGTTTCCGTCTGAGCGGTAGGCATTGACGACCGTGTTCAACCTCTGCCCCTTGGCAATAGTCGTTAAGCCCGAATAAAGCGTCACCCTCGCAACATCGGAATCAAGAACCTGCACCTCGATCACATTGCTGCGAATGCCGTTGCTGTATGCGTAAAGGTTGTAAAAACCCGGATTCGGCGAGAAAAAAACCGGACTGTCCAGCGGTTTGCCGTGCGCGAAATATTCCAGCTTAGCGTCGGGGACATTCTTGCCCTCCGCGTCGGTCGCGGTCGCGGTTATATAAACGGCGTCGCTGCCGTTGGACGGAATTTTTTCCTTGCTGACAGTGATGGTTACACCGGTCACATGTTCGGTCGGGTCAGCTTTTACAGCCCCCGCCGCCGGTTCACCGACAGTGACAGCGGGATTATCTATCGCGGCGGAATTCACGCTCATATCGCATGATAAAACCGAAAGTATCAGCGCGCCGGATAAAAACAGCGCGATAAATCGTGCGGCATTGGCAATGTACGCTTTCATCAGACAACTCCGTTAAAATAAATCTTTCATGTTAACCAAATTATATAATACTTTCACAGAAATTGCAACCACCAATCGTGATATTTGTAATGATATAATTTAAACTCTGATAAACAATCGCGCGCCGATGCGGGGATACCCCTGCATCGGCGTGATTTTTAATGATTTTTATTTTATTCCCATCTCAATAAAGCAATATCTGTCGTCCCAGTTTCCGGAAGGGTTTCCGTTCCAAACGCAGGGCTCTTTGAAAAAGCTGAACGGACCAACGACATAGCTTTCACCTTCTTTAAGGTGATGCGGTCCCAGCAGATTTCTCAGGTTGTTTGTAAGCGTTATTTCAATGGTATTTTCTCCTGCTTTTAACAGCCTGCTCAAATCAAGCTCCGTAGCGTTCCATATAACAGTGCCCGCGTCTTGTCCGTTGACTTTTACGCGCACCGCGTTTATGCCCTTCATATCAAACGCAAGCTTATAATTGGTATCGCTCAAATTAAATTTTTTCTCAAGCGTAATGCTGCCCGCGAAGAATGGATAGCCCTGCCCGGTGAGATTGTCAAGCTCCGCGCTTTTTTTGCTGTCCGCGATAACAAAATCCCCGTCATAGCGAAGGGCGCCCTTCTCCAACCGCTGAAATTTACCGTCTGTTTTTACACTGAAAGCTCCTATGAGATAGATGCTCTCTATTTCCATATCATAGGTCAGCTTGTTTTTTTCACTTTCGAAAAATTTGGATTTTTCAATATTTTCGTAAACCCGCGGCGATTGAACAAAATCGGTTTCCATAACAATTTCATTTTCACCTTTTTGCAGATATCCCTTTATATCAAGCTTTCTGAATGATTTATCGGCATAATAGCCGCAATCTTCTTGATCAAGGATTTTGCCATTAATCGTGATCTTGAAAATCTCGGGCGTTTCGCAAACCAGATATACATCGTGCGGCACATCCTCCACAGCCACCTCAAAAACGGTTTTTATGTTCACCTGCCTGCGCAGTTCGCAAGCTTTTGTCTGAATTGAGGAAACATGACCGTGCTTTTCAACCGGCTCGCCGTCAAAATAATAATCGCAGTAGTCAAGAGTAACGGCGTTGCAGCCGCTCTCTTTAATTTCCCACTGACCCTCAAGACTTAATTTTTTCGGCTCGTTCTTTCTTTCAAAAACAATCAGACTGTCCATCGGGGCGAATGTATATTCACCCGAAAAAGGCTCTGTCAATCCCGTGTCTATATTAAATCTTTCATTGCCGACAGATATTTTTGAGGGCTGCGGTTCTTTGGTGGTATTGACAAAATAATGCATATCAAAATCATCGAATATGCGTTTTGTATATGTGATGTTGGGGTTATTTATAACCGGGTTGTCCTCCGCTTCCTCGGCGGTGATTATCACCCCTCCGTTTGACTTAAACTCCTCAAGCAGCTTTTTAGTGTTGTCAAAGAGAATTTTATGCGGCGGGAGAACTATCGTTTTATAGCGCTGCGTCCCGATAATCAGGGTATTCCCCTCTACCCTCGCGTGTTTTTCCATTATCGTTTCGTCGCCCAAATGGAACGGTATGTGTTTGCGCTCCAGCGTATTGATTGTGTCGATGAATTTATTATGATATTCGTGCAGCAATTCATTTTTTCCGTTATCGAAACAGACCCACGCCGTAGACTGTGGGTGCAGCAGCAGGGTATCAAATTCAACCTTGCCGTCTGTTAAAAGCACGCCGATTCTGGTCATGGCGTCGATGAACAGCTTATATTTGTCCCACCACGGCTGCTGATAAAAGAGTGCGGGCGGATAATCGCGTTTTCTTATCCCGCGGAGTGAATATCCCTGAAGATGTGTGCAAAGCAGCGTCACGCCCCGCACCATCTGCCATTCCAATATCCAGCGCAGCTCGCTGAAGCTGACATTATGACCGCACAGCGCGAAGGTTTCGGTCATTATCTGCTTTTTTCCGAGCTGATGCGCGACGGAACAAAGCTGTAATTGGGTCAACGGCTGGGAAATATATCTGCAAAGCCAATCCATGCCGGGCATATGAAAATATTCATAATTGGGCATTACCGCGCCGTTTGAGGTGATCTGACTTTCGAGCGTTTCCTCAAGCACCATATGCCCCGTAAATTTCATGTCATGGGCTTCGCACCACTCATAAATCTGTTTTACAAAACTATTTGTAAAAAGGTTGGTTATAAGCTTCCAAAACCTGAATCTTGTCGTTTCATAATCACCCACAGGTTTAAAAAGCTCGATAAGGCGGGGGAGCAAATCCTCGCCGTATGCTTTTTTATATTCGTCGGGCAAAACGAAGCTCCACGGGATTCCGTTTCTTGACACCTGCGGCTCGTCGGTGAAAATTCCGGTTATCTCGCCTCTAAATCTGTCATAATACGGTTTGTATATCGTTTCTATAAAGACTTTTATTACATCTTTATCCAGCGTATCAACGTAAAAGGGGTTCACATCATAATAAAAGTGATAGCCGCAGTTATTACAGATGGTGTGTTCTGTCTGCTTCACACCCTCTGCTTTTTCCATGCGCAAATATTTTTGCTGGTATTTTAAGCCTAAGCCGTTGACCGCGCCGTTTCCAAAACCGCTGGGCCAGCCGTTTTCATCGTATGCCCAGGCGCCCATGCCCCGCTTTTTGCCCTCTTTGACGCCTGCTGTTATGTTGTCGAACCATTCCTCGCCCATATATTCGGTTTGCAGACCGCCGCGTGCGTGCATAAAATAGCCGCCGATTCCGGCTTCATCCATTAAAGCAATCTGCCGTTTGGTTTCTTCGGTATCCAGTTTTTCATTCCACGACCAAAACGGGATCGGTCGATATTCCTTCGGGGGATTCAACAGTTTTTTAAATATAGACATTGTGTACTCCTTTTAAATATTAAAATTTGAGCCGACGGTGTGGGTATGTAACCCCCATCGGCGGCGGAGCGAGGTATGCTTATATTATTGCGTAGAGAAACGATATACAATCTGCCCCCAGACTATTCCCCGTTCCCCGTTCTTATCAGCCGAGCAAAATTTTTTCAATACAGGCGATTTTCACGCAGACGCAGAGAGCATCGACGGCGGTGGCAAGCTCGCCTGTCGGCGGGTAGGTCGGCGCGATACGCAGATTGCGGTCGCGCGGGTCGCGTCCATACGGAAAGGTAGCGCCCGCGGGCGTCAGCTTCACGCCCAGCTCGCCCATCAGTGAAAAGACGCGCTTCGCGCAGCCGTCATAGACGTCAAGGCTGATGAAATAGCCCCCGTGCGGAGCCGTCCATTCGGCAATGCCGGTACCCGACAGCTCACGCTCAAACGCGTCGCACACCGCCTCAAATTTCGGGCGGAGCAGCGCGGCGTGTTTTTTCATGTGCAAAATAATTTTTTCTCGCGAATCGAAAAATTTCGCGTGCCTGAGCTGGTTCAGCTTGTCGTGGCAAATCGTCTGCATCGCCATCACCGATTTTATGTAAGCGGTATTGGCGGGGCTTGAGATCACGGCGGCGATACCCGCGCCGGGAAAGCTGATCTTCGAGGTCGAAACGAACATGTATACCATGTCGCTGCGACCCGTTTTTTCGCACTCGGCAAAAATATCGGTCAGGTCGTCGCCCTCGTCATACAGGTCGTGGACGATGTACGCGTTGTCCCAGAAAATACGGAAATCATCGGCGGCGGGACATAATGCCGCAAAACGGCGGACTGTCGCGTCAGAATATGTTATCCCCTCGGGGTTGCTGTATTTGGGCACACACCATATGCCTTTAACAAGCGGGTCGCGCACCGCATCCTCAACCGCGTCCATATCGGGGCCGTCGGGCGTCATGGGAATGGTTATCATCTCGATGCCAAGTGTTTCACAGATCGCGAAATGCCTGTCATAGCCCGGCGAGGGACAGAGAAATTTAATTTTCCCCTGCTTCGACCACGGACAGATATCTTTCGACACACCGAGCAGCATGTTGTGCGCGACAGTATCGAACATTACATTAAGGCTGGAATTTCCGCAGATCACGATGTTTTGCTCCGGCGCTCCCGTTATCTCCGCGAACATGGCTTTTGCTTCGGGCGTGCCGTCAGGCATCCCGTAGCTGCGATAGTCCTTGCCGTCCGCGCCCATGCAGTCGGCTGTGGTGGTGAGTATACCCATCATCTCCTGCGACAGGTCGAGTTGACCGCGCCCGGGTATGCCGCGCGACATATCGAGGTTCAGTCCCGCACGCTTGAACTTTTCAAATTCTTCTTTTTGACACGCGAGCAGAGCCTCAAGCTCGCCGCGCGGCATCGACCTGTATTCCATAGCTGGTGTTGTTTCCCTTTTTAAATTGTTTATTAAATTGTAAATAAAATGATTGAATTAACCGCGAATATATTCCACCTGTCATT
>DHAH01000128.1:8950-12661 GCA_002397345.1 Clostridiales bacterium UBA4959 | reverse complement strand
TCAATTGTCAATTGTCAATTGTCAATTAAACTAATCAGAACTCCGCCGCGCCGGTGGTGCGGGGGAAGGCGATGACGTCGCGGATGTTGGTGATACCCGTCACATACATTATCAGGCGCTCGAAGCCCAGTCCGAAGCCCGCGTGCTTGCAGCCGCCGTATTTACGCAGCTCGTTGTACCACCAGTAATCGCCGGGGTTTAAACCGAACTTTTTATACGCCTCGTCAAGCAGCTCCATGCGCTCCTCGCGCTGCGATCCGCCGCACAGCTCGCCCACGCCGGGCACGAGCAGGTCGGCGGCGGCGACGGTCTTGCCGTCGTCGTTTTGGCGCATGTAAAACGCCTTTATCTCGCGCGGCCAATCGGTGACGAACACCGGGCGCTTGTAATATTCTTCGGTGAGATAGCGCTCATGCTCGGTCTGCAAATCTTTGCCCCAGCCGACGGGATAATCAAATTTTTTCCCGCTCTCCGCCAGCAGCTTCATCGCTTCCGTATAACTGACGCGCGCGAAGTCGCTGTTCAAGATGTTGTCAAACCGCTCGAGCAGTGTGCTGTCTATAAATTTATTGAAGAACTCCAGCTCCGCGGGGCACTTGTCGAGCAGATGGCGGATGATGTATTTAAGCATCGCTTCCTGCAAATCCATGTCGTCGTTCAGGTCGGCGAACGCCATCTCCGGTTCCATCATCCAGAACTCGGCGGCGTGGCGGGGCGTATACGACTTCTCCGCGCGGAAGGTCGGACCGAAGGTATAGACGTTGCCGAACGCCATTGCGTAGCACTCGGCGTTGAGCTGTCCCGACACCGTCAGGCCGGCGCTCCGTCCGAAGAAATCCTGCGAAAAATCGACTGAGCCGCTCTCGGTTTTAGGCGGATTAAAGGCGTCGAGCGTGGTGACGCGGAACATTTCACCCGCGCCCTCACAATCGCTGGTTGTTATTATCGGGGTATGCACGTATACAAACCCGCGCTCGTTAAAAAAGCTGTGGATCGCATACGCCGCTTCGCTGCGGACACGAAACACCGCGCTGTATGTGTTGGTGCGGGGACGCAGGTGCGCGATGGTGCGTAAAAACTCCTGCGTGTGCCGCTTTTTTTGCAGCGGATAATCGGGAGAGGACGCGCCCTCGACCACGATAGAAGCGGCTTTCAGCTCAAACGGCTGCTTTGCTTCGGGCGTGAGCACAAGCTCGCCCGTAACAATCACCGCCGCGCCCGAGTTCTGGGCAACGATTTCGTCGTAGTTATCAATGCTGTCCGCTTCAAACACGATTTGCAGGGGTTTAAAATGGCTTCCGTCATTTAGCTCGATAAATCCAAACTTATTTGAAGCGCGTATCGAGCGGCACCAACCCGCCGCAGTCAGCGTTTTACCCCCAAAATCGCCGGGGGCGGCATAAATTTCTCTTATCTGTGTCCGTTTCATTACGTGTGTTTCACAATCCTTTTGATATATTATAAATTATAATTATTAACAAATCAAGACAACAATGCAAAAACGGGAGGCTGCTTCTTGCATTTACGCCCATTTATCCGCGGCGACACGCGGGTCGGCGTTCGCCGGAACAGGCGCGCCCTCACGCATGTGCGTTATACCAAACGCGCGTATATCCGCCAGCAGCGACGCATTTTCCTCCGCTGCTGTCATGCCGCAGACGCTCTTGTATACGCGAAGCTGTATGCGCGAGCGGCGGATATGTCCGAGCGATTTTTCATCGCCCGCTTCGGCTTCGGCGGCGTTCCACAACGCGTCGAAGCGTTTAACCAGCTCCGCGTCGGGCGGGATTATCGTCGAGGGATGCATGTAGATACCCATGTGGATGCGCTCCGCGATGTCGGAGGTGAGGTTTATGTACTCGTCTATATGACGCCAGCCGGGACCGTAATATGCCGACATAAACTCTTTATAATAAGCTTCCCAATTTATATACGGGTCACGCATTGCCGCCGCGTGCAGATAAGCGCGCAGCTCGCCGAACTCGCCGCTGATCGATTGGAAATTGCCCTCGTCAAACAGTCCGACCACATGATTTTCATGCATCCAGCGGATGTTCGGCACAAGAGTGCGGATGTTGGGGAACGGCGCCTGGTAATAAGCAAAATCGGTGGTGTAATTCCACACATACAGCCGGCTGCATATCTTTGCCCAGTCCTCAAGATCGGCTTTAAACGAGCGTTTTTTGGAAAAATTCCAGCCTGTGCCCGACTCCTCGCAATCTTCGAATGTGTGTGAGGAACACATTTCGATCGAACAAAGCCGGATGATGACGTTGTCGCGCGGCGCAATGCCGGTCGGCGCCTGACGTGTATACTGATACGCAAGCGTATCTATCGCCGCGTCGGGAAATTCGTCTTTTATCCCGTCGGCAACAGCGTTGACAAAAGGCAGCAGCGTACCCATATGGCCGCCCGCGCGCCCGTCCGCTTCGCGGCAAGCGTCACACTCGCAATAACCCGCGCAGTCGTTCTGCGACACCGAGATGATACGGCAGTCGGGCTTTTTACGCAGCTCGGCGCGTACATTTTCGGTCACGATGGCAAGCACGTCGGGGTTTGATAAACAAAGCTGGGTCGGGCGGCGCCCGCCGCCTGTGAGCGCGTAATATTCGGGGTGCTCTCCGAAATATTTATCCGGCGGCAGCAGATTATTAAATGTATGCACGAACAGCGCGTATCCCTCGCCGCCGCCGTATCGCTCGCACATACCGCTGATATGATTGCCGTTAACCGCGTTTTTTGCGCCCCATTCCTCGTTGAAAGCGCAGTGCCAGTACACGTCGCGGTATTCAAACGACGGAACGGCGCTCATCTCGAAATTGTTTGGCAGCTCGACCGGAGGCAGCTCCGGTACAAACTCGGTATCAGCCGCAAAGAAGCGGCAGCCGACGACGTCGCGCAGCAGCGTGTATACGCCGTACAGCGTCCCGCGCGGCGATCCGCCGGTTATGACAAGCCGGCTGCCGGCAGCGCGAAGTTTACAGGCTTCCTTAGATAAGGTGCCGTCAACCAAAAGCTCGATTTCGGTCAATGTCCCGTTTTTCGGGGAAGAAAAGCACATACCGAGATATTTCTCCAGTTCGTCACGCGCGGTGACAAGCGCGGGCGGAGCGGATTCGGGCAGCATAACGTTAATATTGCCGGTGATAAGCATATTGTGTACCCCCGTATATATAATGTTGCGTTGATATAATATTTTAACCCCGACGCGCCGCTCTGTCAAGGAGAATTTTACAAAACGCTTGACGCGGCACACGTTATGTTATATAATCAAGGTGATTTTTACAATTAATATAATTAATATAACATTATAAGATACAGAAAGGATCAAATTCAATGAAAAAAGCGCTTATCTTTTGGGGCGGCTGGGACGGCCACACACCCGAGCTCGTATCAAAGCGGTTCGGGCGTATCCTTGAAGCCGAGGGATTCGAGGTCGAAATCCATGACAATATGGACTGCCTCGACGACGGCGATTATTTACAGTCGCTGGACCTCATCATCCCGTGCTGGACGGGCGGCAATATCAAAGGCGAGCATGTTCGCAATATCTCCCGCGCGCTGGGCAAGGGCGTGGGCATGGCAGGCTGTCACGGCGGCATGTGCGACGCGTTCCGGACAGAAACCGAGTGGCAGTTCATCACCGGCGGTCAGTGGGTCAGCCATCCCGGCGGCGAGGTCGATTACAAAGTCAATATCATCCCCGGCCTC
>DHAH01000128.1:1002-8821 GCA_002397345.1 Clostridiales bacterium UBA4959 | reverse complement strand
CAATATCATCCCCGGCTCAAGCCCGTTAATCGAGGGGCTTGAGGATTTCCCCGTCCGCAGCGAGCAGTATTATCTGCACGTTGACCCGGCGGTCGTGGTGCTGGCGACCACACGGTTCCCTTCGGTGCACTATTATAATATCTCCAACAAGCCCGTGGATATGCCTGTGGTGTGGACAAAATACTGGGGTTTGGGACGCGTTTACTACTGCTCGCTCGGTCATCAGGACAGCGTGTTCGACAATTCGCCGACTGCGCAGGAATTGATGCGCCGCGGTATGCTTTGGGCAGCCGAGGGCAAGGAATACGCAAAGCAGCATAATCTGACCGACGAACGTTTCCTCAACAACGCGAAAATGTATTAACCGTATGGCGCGCCGCCCTCGCCGCGCCGCTTAACACGATAATATTTATATTTATAATGAGAGGTTAAATCCATGACCAAAATCGGAATCGTCGGGATAGGCTGCATAAGCGGCATCTACCTTGAAAACATCACCAAAGTTTTTAACAAAGAGCTTGAAATCGTCGCGGTCTGCGACCTTGTAAAATCGCGCGCCGAGAACGCCGTGAAGAATTACGGCATTCCCAAGCTGTACGATACCATGCACGAGCTGTTCGCCGACCCCGAGATCGAAGCGGTGCTCAACCTGACCCGTCCTTATGAGCATTACGAAGTGAGCAAAGCCGCCCTTGAAGCAGGCAAGCACGTCTACAGCGAAAAGCCGCTGGGCGCGTCGTGGGAAGAGGGCGAGAAGCTGGTTAAGCTCGCTGAGGCAAAGGGGCTGTGGATCGGCGGCGCGCCCGACACATATATGGGCGCTGGCATACAGCCCTGCCGTAAGGTCATCGACGCAGGCACAATCGGCGACATCGTGGGCGTGAACGCCAACATGACCTGCCACGGGCACGAGTCGTGGCATCCAGATCCCGAGTTTTACTACAAGTATGGCGGCGGTCCGATGCTCGACATGGGTCCGTATTACATAACCGCGATTGTCAACCTCATCGGCGGCGTGAAAAAGCTGACCGGCATGACCCAAATCAGCTTCCCGAAGCGCACGATTACCAGCCAGCCTTTCAACGGCACTGTGATCGACGTGGATGTGCCGACTAACATCATGGGCGTTATGGAGTTCGACTGCGGCGCTATCGGCTCGATTTTCACCTCGTTTGACGTGTGGAACGCGCACCTGCCGATTATTGAAATTTACGGCTCGAAAGGCACGCTGTCCGTGCCCGACCCGAACGGGTTCGGCGGACCGGTAAAGCTGCATATGCCAGGCAAGCCCACAGAGGAGCTGCCGCTTGAGTTTGATTATCCCGATAACAGCCGCGCGCTGGGCTTCACCGAGTTCTGCTCCGCGATCCGACATAACCGCCGCCCGCGCGCCTCGTACAAGCAGACGCTGCATGTACTCGAGATCATGACCGGGTTCCAGCGCAGCTACGAGTCGGGACGCACGCTCGAGCTGTCCACCAAATACGAGCGCGAAGCCCCCATGCGCGCAGATCTCCCCCACGGCATCATGGACTAACCGGGAGTACTAGGTGCCGGGGGTCCGGGAATACGCTGGGGGACCATAAGATGGTCCCCCAGACCCCCTGCAAACAAAATAGATTATTATTAATTGTGCAACCCCTGTTTGTTCATTATATTTTAAGTACGAAACGATGCAACTATTATATATAAAACTTTATTTTCAAATTATAATAAACAACTTTTTATAATTATCCTCCCATGATTGCGGGGGCGGGGGGGGGGTAGCTTCTCCCCCACACGCATCCCCGCACCTAAACTTATATTTTAAATGGAGGTATAAATATGCAGCTTAACGTGGGTTTAGTCGGATATAAATTCATGGGCAAGGCGCACAGCAACGCCTACGCGCGGCTGGGCATGTTCTTCGATCCCGGCGCTGCGGTCTGCCGACGCGCCATCTGCGGCCGCGACGAAAAATGGGTTGCGCAGTCGGCGGCGAAATTCGGCTGGGAGGGCTATGAAACCTCTTGGGAGAAACTCGTCGCGCGTGACGATATCGACATCGTGGATATAACCTCGCCCTCCGATACTCACAAGGACGTCGCTATCGCCGCCGCGGCAAACGGCAAGCACATATTCTGCGAAAAGCCGTTGGCGCTCACGCTGTCCGACGCGCGTATGATGCACGAAGCGGTAAAAAAAGCGGGTGTAAAACATCAAATCGGCTTCAACTACCGGTTCGCGCCCGCCGTCTTGCTTGCCAAACAGCTCATCGACGCGGGCAAGCTGGGTAAAATCCGCCATGTGCGCGCTTCGTATCTGCAAGATTTCATCATCGACCCCGAATTTCCGCTGATCTGGCGGCTTCAGCGCAAGGTCTGCGGCTCCGGCTCGTTGGGTGATCTGGGCGCGCACTTTATCGATCTGGCGCGATTCCTGTGCGGCGATTTTAAAACAGTTATGGGAATGCAGCAAACGTTTATCACAGAGCGCCCGATTGTGGAGAAAATGCAGGGTCTGTCCGCGCAATCAAACGCCGACGCGCCGCGCGGCACCGTCGACGTCGACGACGGCAGCGTGTTCGTCGCCGAATTCGAGAGCGGCGCACTGGGCACCTTCGAGGCGACCCGGTTCGCGCAGGGTCACAAAAACGACCTTTCGATTGAGGTAAACGGCGACCGCGGCAGTATCAAATTCGTGTTCGAGCGCATGAACGAGCTGCAATATTACAGCGCCGACGACGAGCCGGGCACGCAAGGCTTCCGCCTGATCCAGGCGAGCGAGGGCATCCACCCGTACATGTCTGCGTGGTGGCCGACCGGGCACGTTATCGGATACGAGCACACCTTCGTGCACGAAATGTACGAATTCGTGCGCTCGATCGTAAACGACACGCCGACCTCGCCCGACTTTGGCGACGGCGTGAAATGCTCGCAGGTAATCGAAGCGGTCGAGCTCTCCGCCCAGCGCCGCGCCGCCGTGGATGTGGGGACGCTGTAAGGTAATGGCTACGGAGATACGGGGATACGCTGGGGGAGCATAAGATGCTCCCCCAGACCCCCAGCAAACATAGGTTAATATTTATTAGCATGCAATAAATGTTTCAATACGCGTGTTTTTAATAACTCCGCCGTCCATTTGGGCTTGTTATCCAAACGCACGGTTCTTTTTATTTTTATGTTGATACGCTGCCCTCTACATTAGCTCCCACCCATTATCACCATGGTATATCATCTGCCTTGTCATGCCGCCATCGATAACTATGTTTTCGCCGTTAATAAAACCCGCTTTGTCCGAGCAGAGATACAGCACCATATCGGCAATATCGTCGGGTGTGCCGATTCTGCCTGCGGGATGCTGGCGCTTGTCCGCGTCGGAATGCTCCGTGCTGCCGGATACGTCTATCCAGCCGGGCAAGATCGCGTTGACGCGCACACGCCCCGCCAAGCTCATCGCCAGCGCGTGGGTCAGCGCCGCTATGCCCCCCTTCGCCGCTGTATAGCTCTCGGTGAAGGGCTGGCTCATACTGTCGCGCGTGGACGAGATGTTGACAATCGCCGCACCCGGCGCGAAGTGGTCGCAGAACAGCTTCGACAGCATAAACGGCGCGGCGACGCCGACACGCAGCGCATACATTAAATCATCGTATGTGCAGTCGCGCAGTCCGCGCATTGCCGGCGGAGCGTTGTTGATGAGAAAGTCGACGCTTCCCCGCGTTTCTATAACCTTCTCCGAGAAAGCGCGCAAAACGCTCTCGTCCCCGACATCGCCTGCGAACGTTTCTATCCCCGGCAGCGCACCGCCGCTGTTTTGGTTTATCGACCACACAAACGCGCCCGCCTCGGCGAATTTCTCGCATACGCGCCTGCCTATCCCATGCGAGCCGCCGGTTACGACCGCGGTTTTATTTTTAAAGAAATCCGAATACATGATATTTTCCTGTCTCTTGAGTTTTTTATAAAGTATAACCCGGTGGTTATGGCATTGTCAAGGCGCGTTATATTTGGTTTGGCGGTAATAGTTGCCTAATTAATCTGGCAACTATTACCGCCAAAATATTTCGTTTTTTCCTCTTGCAATTGCGCTGACTTTGTGTTATAATACGAGAAAGACATTTTTTACCGTGGTGACAACGATGCATAATAATCGCTTTTTTGCCGAATACCGTTACTTTAGCTATTATTTTTACGCTAAAGCTTTTTCGGTTTGGCATAGAAGCGCATAAAAGTTAAGTGTTACCGGGATAATATCGGGACATTTAAAATTTCAGGCGCAGCCGAACCGGCTGCGCCTCTTTTTATTCAGAAAGGAACAAAAACATGATTGTTATTTTAAAAAAAGATTACGACAAAGAGCAGTTTTCGGGGCTGGTAGCGTGGCTGGAGGAAAAAGGCTTGCAGGTGCACACCTCCGTGGGCGAAAACCATACCATTCTGGGGCTTATCGGCGACACCTCGAAGCTCGATATTGATCTCATCGCGGCTCTTGACATTGTCGCCGACGTCAAGCGCGTGCAGGAACCCTATAAAAACGCCAATCGCAAATTCCACCCGATGGACACCGTTGTGAAGGTTGGCAACACACAAATCGGCGGCGGGTCGCTGACGCTCATCGCCGGACCCTGCTCGGTCGAGTCGGAGGAGCAGGTCGTCGCAATAGCACGCGCGGTCAAAGCGAGCGGCGCGACATTATTGCGCGGAGGCGCGTTCAAGCCGCGCACCTCGCCATACGCGTTCCAGGGAATGCAGGACGAAGGTATCAGACTGCTCAAAATCGCGCGCGAGGAAACGGGGCTGCCGATTGTGTCCGAGGTGATGGACGCTTCGCAATTGCCGCTGTTCGAGGATGTCGACGTCATTCAGGTCGGCGCGCGCAACATGCAAAATTTCAATTTGCTCAAGGAACTGGGCAAACTACGCAAGCCGGTGCTTATCAAGCGCGGGCTGTCGTCCACTTACGAGGAGCTGCTGATGAGCGCCGAATATGTGATGGCGGGCGGCAACGAAAACGTTATCCTCTGCGAGCGTGGTATCCGCACGTTCGAAACCTACACGCGAAACACGCTCGACATCGGCGCTGTCCCCGTGCTTAAGAAGCTGACCCATCTGCCGATTATCATTGACCCCAGCCACGCCACCGGCAAAGCGGCGCTCGTACCGCCCCTCGCCATCGCCGCGGCAGCCGCCGGCGCCGACGGGTTGATTATCGAGGTGCACAATGACCCCGCGCGCGCGCTGTGCGACGGTCCGCAGTCGCTGCGCCCGGAGGTGTTCGATTCCCTCGCGCATAAATTAATCGCGCTGCACGAATTCATGGACACGATGCCGCAGTAAATGGTGGCAGCGTGAAAAATATAAGAGAAGGGCAAATCGGAGGCGCAAACGCCATGCGGTGTTTTCATGGACTGTTTACGCACCTCGGTGCATGGCGTTTAGCGTGGAAAATACAAAAGGAAAGCAGATCGAAGGCGTGAACGCCATGCGGTATTTTTATGGGCTGTTTGTGCATTTCGGTGCATGGCGTTTAATATGACAGTTGGTATTATTGGATTAGGGCTCATCGGCGGGTCAATGGCGAAAGCGATAAAATCGCGCACCGCGCACACCGTTTACGGCGCCGATTTGAATCGTGAGACCCTGACGCTCGCGCGTCTGTGCGGCGCAATTGACGGCACGCTGGATAACAGCGGGTCGCAAAACAGCGCTCCGGCGAAAAATGACAAGCTTTCATCCTGCGACTTGATAATGCTTGCGCTCCGTCCCGCAGCCGCAATCGCATTGACGAAGGAAAACGCCGCGAACATCTCAAAAAATGCGCTGCTCTGCGATTTATGCGGCGTCAAGCGCGCAGTTTGCACCGAGCTTGCCGCAATCGCTGCCGAATATGGCTTCGGCTATATCGGCGGACACCCGATGGCGGGGCGCGAGGTCAGCGGATTTGTAAACTCCCGCGCGGAGCTGTTCGACGGCGCTTCGATGATACTCACGCCCGACGCGCGTTCCGGTCCGCAGCTTCTCGAAACGCTGAAAGCCTTTTTCAGCGACATAGGGTTCGCCGCGCTGACCTTCACCACGCCGGAGGAGCACGACCGCATAATCGCGTTCACCTCGCAGCTTGCGCAC
The DNA here is from genome assembly GCA_002397345.1 of Clostridiales bacterium UBA4959. GTDB lineage: Bacteria > Bacillota > Clostridia > Oscillospirales > CAG-272 > DTU078. The sequence continues at coordinate 2,717 of DHAH01000128.1, read as the reverse complement.
ATCGTTTCCAACGCCTATGTAAAATCGCCCGAAGCGCAGCGGCGGCGGGGCTTTTCCGCCGGCAGCTACCGCGATATGACACGCGTAGCGCGTCTGGACGAGGAGATGTGGACGGAACTGTTTTTTGATAACGCCGATTTTTTGACCGGGCAGCTCGAGGTGCTCATCGGCAATTTAAGCGAATACCTCGACGCGCTTAAAGCGTCCGACGCCGGGCGTTTACGGTCATTGCTGCGCGACGGACGCGAAAAGAAGGCGTCAGCCGGAGGGGATTGAACAAATGAACGTCGAAATTAACGTTCCCGCCGGGAGCAGCCGGGGATATCCGGTCACCATCGGACGCGGATTGACAGGCAACTGCGCCGAACTGCTCGCGCCGGTATTCAGCGGCAAAAAAATCGCTGTTATCACCGACTCGAACGTCGCGCCGCTGTATATGGAGCGCGTGCGTGCTTCGCTTGAGCGCGCGGGTTTTATCGTAATCGAATACGTTTTCCCGGCGGGCGAGGGGTCAAAAAACCTTTCAACGCTTTCGGATATATTGGAATTTTTAGCGGATAACAGACTTAGCCGTTCCGACGCGCTTGTCGCGTTGGGAGGCGGCGTTGTCGGCGACATTGCGGGCTTCGCGGCGGGCTGCTATATGCGCGGTATCAAATATTCGCAAATTCCCACCACCCTGCTTGCCTGTGTCGATTCATCTGTCGGCGGCAAAACCGCCGCCGATCTCCGCGCGGGCAAGAATTTGGCGGGACTATTCTATCCGCCGCAGGCTGTTATTATCGATCCCGACTGTTTATCCACGCTTCCGGACGAAGTATTATCCGACGGCGTTGCGGAGGTGATAAAAACCGGCATCCTCGACGGCGAAGATTTATTTTCGCTCGCCGAGCGGGGCAATATCCGCGAAAATGCCGACGAAATTATAAAAAAATGCGTTATGTATAAGGCAAAAATCGTCGCGGCGGACGAATTCGAGCGCGGAGAGCGCAAGCTGCTCAATCTGGGTCACACCGTCGGCCACGCTGTTGAAACATTGAGCGGTTATAAAGTCAGTCACGGTCACGCCGTCGCCATTGGAACCGCAATCATCACACGCGCCGCCGTTAAACTGGGCAGATGCTCCGATGAAGTGTGCGCGCGAATTTTGGCTGCGCTCCGGGCTTGCGGCTTGCCGACCGCAACAGATTTTTCCGCCGATGCGCTCGCGGACGCGGCGATCTCCGATAAAAAGCGCTCGGGCGACAGCATCACGCTCGTGCTACCGCGCGGAATCGGCGACTGCAAATTGTTTGAAACGCCGGTTGAGGAGCTGCGCGGCATAATAAAACCGGGGTTATAATCATGGACATTTTAATAAAGCCCGCACTTTTGCGCGGAGAAATCGCTGCGGTCACATCAAAATCCGAGGCACACCGTCTGCTCATCTGCGCCGCGCTTGCCGACCGCCCGACCGAGATTATAATGCGCACAAGCTCGGCCGACATCGACGCTACAATCGGCTGCCTGCGCGCGCTGGGCGCAAAAATTGAGCCCTCCGCGCAGGGTGCGGTGGTGACGCCGATAACGTCGCCCGCCGAAAACGCGCTTTCTCATTGCACCGCAGACTGCGTGGAAAGCGGCTCGACGCTGCGATTTTTACTGCCTGTCGCCGCCGCGCTGGGTGTAAGGACACACTTCACCGGCTCCGGGCGGCTGCCCGAGCGCCCCATAGG
>DHAH01000128.1:0-835 GCA_002397345.1 Clostridiales bacterium UBA4959 | reverse complement strand
AGGCTGCCCGAGCGCCCCATAGGAGCGCTCACCGCGCAGCTCGCCGCGCATGGTGTGTCATTCTCGTCCGACTGTTTACCGTTTACGTTGTCGGGGCGCATGACAGGCGGCAAATTCAAATTGCCGGGCGACGTCAGCTCGCAATTTATTACCGGACTTCTGCTCGCGCTGCCCCTCTGCGGCGGCGGTGAAATTGCGCTGACCTCGCCGCTCGAGTCGGCGTCATATGTAGACATAACCCGCGCGGCGATGCGCGAATTCGGCGTGGAGGTCACAGCTTGCGGCAGCCGATTTATCGTCGGCGGCGAACCGTACCGCTCACCGGCGCATATACAAGCGGGCGGCGACTGGTCGAACGCGGCATTTTTTCTCGCGGCGGGCGCGCTGGGCGGCGAGGTGAATGTGACAGGACTGGACATGGCGTCGCCGCAGGGCGACCGCGCGGTTATCGAGCTGCTCCGCCGTTTCGGTGCGGAAATAACGGTTAACGGCGATAACGTCACCGCCCGCAAAACCGGCGATTTACACGCCTGCGGGATAGATTTGACCGATGTGCCCGACCTGCTGCCCATTCTCGCTATCGCGGCAGCCGCCGCAAAAGGTAAAACGCTTTTTACCGGAGGACGGCGGCTGCGCTTGAAAGAAAGCGATCGCATAACCTCTACCGCCGCCATGATACGTTCGCTGGGCGGTATCGCGGAAGAACTGCCAGACGGGCTGGCGATAACCGGCTCGCCGCTGACGGGCGGCGCGGTTGACAGTTTCAACGATCACCGTATCGCAATGTCGGCAGCCATAGCCGCGATTATTTGCGGCGGTGAGGTCACAATCACCG
>DHAH01000136.1 GCA_002397345.1 Clostridiales bacterium UBA4959 | reverse complement strand
AACCTTGTCACCTCATTTTAAAATCACGTTTTCGCGTCCGAGCAGATGTGTGAATTCCCCCAGCACGAAATCGCTCACACAGATGCCCGGCTCATAACGGAGGTATTTTTGCGTTTCCGCATTAAAAAAATATGTTTCTGTATGCGCGAAGTCACTGCCTTCGAATATTTCGGCAAGGTTTAACACCTTACGGTATAGGGCGCACGACATGTCGGGTACGCGGAGATATAGCTTTTTGGGTTTTGCTGCGTTATTTACGATGCGTGAAATCGGACGCTGCCGCGCCTCCGACGCGTTGTTTTGCGAGGGCGCGGGTTTGTCCGCCGGCGCTTTACGATATGCGTTGGGGATATAAACATCCGGTTGTGCGGCAGGCGCGGGGCTCTGCGCGGGCGGGGTGGGTTTCGCCGCCGATGCTTTCGCTGCAAGAATTTTCGCGGGATCAACGGACGCGAGCGCGATAATACTTTTCACCAGCAGTTTCGGTTCGGGCTGCGCGTTTTCGTCGGCTTCCATGTGTTTGCGCGCGCTAAACGAGTCCTCACGCACCGACAATTCGCCCGTTACGGCAATGGCGTTTTCATATGTGAGTAAAGCGTCATATGCCGCCAGCACTTTCGGGAATATAACAAGCTCCATGTCGGCGTAGCGGTCTTCAAGCGTGACGAACGCCATGCCGTCTCCCGCGCGCGTGAGCTTATTCGTGCGTTTTGTGACAATACCCGCGACGGTTACGATCCTGCCGGCGGCGATCGCGGGGTCGGGATTTTCTGTGTCGGTAAAATTCACGTTTTCCTGCTCCGCGAAAGCGGATTTAATTCTGCTGATCGGGATCGCGCCCAGCGCATCGGCGGCTTCTTTATATTGATCGAAAATGTGGCCCGAAAAATACAGCCCCGTCGCTTCGCGCTCCATCGCCAGCAGTTCGCGCAGCGTCAGCTCGGGCATATCGGGCAGATCAAGCTGCGGTTCGTCGGCAACGCCGAACAGATCAAGCTGTCCTTCTAAATTATCCTTTGCTCCCGTCTGAACAATGTCAAACAATTTTTCATACGACGCCAGCAGGACGCTGCGGAATATGCCCAGACAGTCGAGCGCACCCGCTTTTATCAGCGCCTCGACCTGACGCCGGTTCGCGTCGAGAGGTACGGCGCGCGAGATAAAATTGTAAAGAGAGGTAAACGTATCGCCGCTCTCACGCTCGGAGATCAGATTTTTGATAAACCCTTCTCCTACGCTCTTGACGGCGAGCAGGCCGTAACGGATACCGCCATCTTTATAACCGAACATCACGCCGCTTTCGTTTATATCAGGGGGGAGCAGCTTTATTCCGCAGCGCGTACATTCGGCGATGTAATCGGCGAGTTTCGGGGGATAGCCCATCACGCTCGTCATCAGCGCCGCGAGATAATATCCGGGATAATGCGCCTTGATATATGCGGTTTGATATGAAATAACGGCATATGCGGCGGCGTGACCCTTCTTGAAGCCGTAGTTGGAGAAGGCGGTCATTTCGTCGAACAGCTCTGACGCGTCAGAGCGGCTGCAGCCGAATTTTTCCGCGCCCTCTAAAAAGCCGGCGCGCTCCGCTTCGATAACGCCCGCCTTTTTCTTTGAGATAGCGCGGCGCACGATGTCTGCCCTGCCATACGAATAGCCCGCGACCGCGCGGAATATGTTCATAACCTGATCTTGATAAACGATAACGCCGCTCGTTTCGCCTAAAATATCAGCCAGCGCAGGTATTTTATACGTGATTTTCGACGGGTCGGCGCGGTTTTTCAAAAAGCGCGGAATCGCGTCCATCGGACCGGGACGGTAAAGTGCCAGCGACACCATTATATCTTCGATACAGCGGGGTCGCAGCTCGATCTGGAGCCGGCGCATTCCGGCTGATTCGAGCTGGAAAATGCCCTCCGTGTGGCCGGACGATATAAGCGCGAATGCCCCTTCATCGTCGCGCGGGATTTTTTTCAGGTCAAATTTCGGATCGCCCTGCATGATTTGCAGGCGGCATCCGTTTATAATCGAGAGGTAACGCAGCCCGAGAAAGTCGAATTTCAATAATCCCAGCGACGCGACGGTGTCCATATCAAATTGTGTGACGGTCACGTCGCCGTTACGAGACAGCGGGACATAGGTATCAAGCGGCTTGTCGGTAATGACGACGCCCGCGGCGTGCGTCGAGGCGTGACGGGGCATACCCTCGAGTGCCCGGGAAATATCAAGCAGACTGCGGATTTTCGGCTCGCTGTCATATACGGATTTCAGCGCCGTGTCAGCCATGCAGTCCTCGAGCGTTATGCCCAGACGCTGCGGGATCAGTTTCGCGACAGCGTCCACATCGGCATATGACATGCCCAGCGCCCTGCCGACATCGCGCACGGCGGCACGCGCCGCCATCGTGCCAAACGTGATGATCTGCGCGACATGGTCGTGACCGTATCTTTCGCCCACATAGGCGATAACCTCGTCGCGGCGGTTATAACAGAAATCGATGTCAAAGTCGGGCATCGAAACGCGCTCGGGATTGAGGAACGCTTCGAATAATAAACCGTAATATATAGGGTCAATATCCGTTATACCAGTCAGATACGCGACAAGGCTGTTCGCGCCCGAGCCGCGCCCCGGTCCGACGGGGATCTCGTGCGATTTTGCATAGCCCACAAAGTCGGCGACGATTAAAAAATACTCGCTATAGCCCATCGACGCGATAACCGACAGCTCGTAATCGACGCGCTCGCGGTACATCTCGGGCGGACGAGCCTCGGTCGCCGCGATTTCGCCCGACATGATCTTTTTCGCCAATCCCGTAGTGGCAAGCTTGCGCAGATAAGCGCCCGGATCAGCCCCGCCCGGCGGAGTGAAAACCGGCAGGTAGACTTTGCCGAACTCGAAAGTAAAATTACAGCGCTCGGCGATCTTTTGTGTGTTAGACAGCGCGTCTTTGAAGCCGCCGAACAGACGCGCCATTTCATCGGTTGATTTATAATAATATTCGTCGCTTTCAAAGCCGACCGGACGCCCGTTTGTGATTACATTGTTGGTTTGGATGCACAGGAGTATCGCTTGTGTGTCGGCGTCGGAGCGATTTATATAGTGCACATCGTTAGTCGCCACAAGCGGAATGCCGGTACGCTCCGAAATACCGGCAAGCACGGCGTTGATTTTCTCCTGACCGTCAAGGTTATGGTCCTGAAGCTCGAGGTAAAAATTTTCGTGCCCGAAAATTGACTCGAGCCTGCGCGCATATTCTTCCGCCGCGGGAATATCGTCGCGCAGGATTGCCTGCGGTATATAGCCGCCCAGACATGCCGAAAGCGCGATCAGCCCCTCGGAATGGCTTTCAAGCAGCTCCAAATCTACGCGCGGCTTGGAATAAAACCCCTCCGTGAACGCGCGCGAAACCATGTAAATGAGATTGCGATAACCGATTTCGTTCTTCACGAGCAGCACGAGGTGATAATTTTCGTTTTCAGCGGTATTTCCGCGCGATTTATCGAACCGGGAGCGGGGCGCGACATACACCTCGCAGCCGATGATAGGCTTGACGCCTTCATTCATACAGGCGCGGAAAAAAGCGACCACCCCGTACATAACGCCGTGGTCGGTGATTGCAACGGCGCTGTGGCCGGCAGCCTTCGCCGCTTTGGGTATATCGCTCACGCGGCACGCGCCGTCGAGCAGGCTATACTCGCTGTGAAGGTGAAGATGAACGAAATTTGTCATAACATTTTAACCAGCCTGTCCAGCCGGTGCTTGACGCCCGATTTTGTCAGCGGCGGATCATGGAGCGCGGCGAGCTCGGCGAGGGTCGCGTCGGGGTTGTCGATCCGCAGCCGCGCGGTGATAAGAAGCGCGGGCGGTAAATCGGCGGCGCCGGAGGTCAGCACCCGTTCGATAGCTTCGATATGGTTCTGCGCGGCGTCGACAGTTTTGGAAATATTGGCGGTGTCGCAGTTTACGCGGCGGTTGGCTTCGTTGCGCAGTTCGCGTACGATTTTCGCGTCCATGAGCGCGAACGCGGCGCGCTGCGCGCCGATGAGGTTCAAAATATCTTCCACCGCTTCGCTGCCCTTGAAATACACGCCGACAAACGAAGAACGCACCGTCACGCCGGGCGAAAATCCCAATTCGTTAAGCAGTGCGGCAAGTTCGGTTGCGGTTTTTTCATCGGCGACGGCAAATTCGAAATGGCAGGCGCGTCCGGGTGCGTTGACGGTGCCGCATTCGATAAACGCGCCGCGTAAAAACGATTGCCGGCAGCCTTCGCAGACGAATACGCCGCAATCGAGCGATGCCGCCGCGCCCTCGCCCAATTCGTTGAAAACCAAGTCCAGATCGCTGGGGAGCGAAATCGTGATTTTGGAGTCCTCCGCACAGCTAACGCCGAAGACACCCGACAAAAGCGCGCGCAGACACGACGCAATCGGAGGTGTGTCTGCGCCGAACTCGATATTGTCGCGTTTGAAATTGCGCGTCACATACATGCAGCCATATAAAAACGAGCGTCGGCAGCACTTTTTTTTAAGCGGTAAAGCGCATAAATCGTTTTTTACCTGCTGGGAGAAAGATATGTTCATAAAATTATTATATTCCGGTGAATGGAGAGACGGGGTACAGAAAATTCGTTATTTATCGCCGATAAATAACGAATTTTCTGTA
>DHAH01000140.1 GCA_002397345.1 Clostridiales bacterium UBA4959 | reverse complement strand
TTTATTTTTATCAAAAGTTTTTGCGGAGCTTTTTACAAAAAGCGACCGTTCCCCCGTTCCCCCGTTCCACCGTATGGTAAACGGCATTGGAATGTGGTATAATGCAGGTAATTATTTATTAAAAGAGGTGTTTTTTTATGCTTCGCGGAATTCCTTCCATTATATCGCCCGAGCTGCTTAAAGTACTGTGTGAAATGGGTCACGGCGATGAGATCGTGCTCGCCGACGGCAACTTCCCGGGCGCGAGCTGTGCCAAAAATTCGATTCTGCTGCGCGCCGACGGGCACGGCGTACCCGAGCTGCTCGACGCGATTTTATCGCTGTTCCCGCTCGACGAATACGCGCCTCCGCTGGCGCTGATGGCGAAAGCCGAACGTGACGAAGCGCTGGAGATCCCCATCTGGGACGAGTTCCGCGCCATCGCCGCTAAGCACACAGCCGCGCCCCTCGAGCTTATCGAGCGCTCCGCGTTTTACGAGCGCGCCAAGCGCGCCTACGCCGTCCTCATGACCGGCGAGCGCGCAATTTACGCCAATATAATACTCAAAAAAGGCGTTGTGAAAAGTTAAGCAGCCCGATTACAATATCCTCCGGCGTCAATAATCATAAGGAGTTTATTACATCGGAGGAAAGCCTGTGAATCGGCAAAAACGCGAACCTTTTACGCCGCGCGAGGTCAAAGCCGAAGCGAAACGTTTTTTACGTTCCAGCGGCGCGCTGCCGCCGCTTGCCGCCATGTCGGTACTGATTTTTTTAGTCGCGGCGGCGTGTAAAACGGTTGTAAGCGCGTTTTTCGCGCTGCCGTCAATCGATTTCATCGCGGCAAGCTCGACCGCGGCGCCCGAAACGCCGTTTGGGAGCGTGCTCACCGAGCAGATGACGCCCGCCGCAAACGCAGCGCTCGACTCCGCGGGCGCGCTGGCGGGCGATTTACTCATGCTCGCCGCCCTGACTCCGCTGGCGGCGGGGCTGCTGCTCTGCGTAATCCGCGCCGTTCGGGAGGAGACTTTGTTTGACGGGCGCACAATGTACACCCCCGAAAAGCGCGGGCTCTCGCCCTTCAGCGCGGGCGGACTGGGTCACTTTTTCGCGTCGGCGGACGCATACCGGCGCGCGTCTGCGCTGGGCGCGGTCACAGTGCTGCGGTGTGCGTTTCACGTTGCGCTTGCCGTGCTGCCGATCTGGGCGGTTTCAGAGCGCGGCGGGCGGCTTGCGTTTTTATCGGCGTTTATGCCGGAAAGCTTTCCGTTCCTGCCGACTGCGTGCGCGCTCTCCGCGATTTTCGTGGTCTTGGGTCTGTATAGCCGCGCACGGAACTTCGCCGCCGCGCCGCTATATGTGTCCGACCCTGCGCTCACGCTGCGCCAAGCCGCGAAACGCTCGGCGGAGACTATGCGCGGGCATAAAGCCGAAGCCGCCGCGCTGATGCTCAGCTTTGCCGGCTGGTGGGCGGTCGGATTTTTCACGCTCGGCATCGTGGCGGCGATTTATGTGCTGCCGTATTATTTATGCTGCCACACGGTTTTCTTAAAACAAACAGGGATTCTATAGCGAACCTTTTCCATTTGTGTGACACTATATAATTACAACCGGTTGAATTTATAGCGGAAGGAGAGTGTCATTTGGGCGAAATTTTCACAGAGGAATTAATCAACGCGACGTTTATGTTCTGCTACCGCAGGCTGAATAACGCGTCCGACGCGGAAGATCTGGCGCAGGACATTATGTGCGAAGCGCTGCGCGGTCTGCGCAAAAGCGATAAGGCAGTCGAAAACTTCCATGCATGGTATTGGGCGCTGGCGCGCAACCGGTTCAATCTGTTCCTGCGCATGAAACGGTATAACGCCGTATCGCTTGACGAATTCATCGGCGATACAGAATGCAGCATCGCGTCCGACAGCGCTATCGACGATTTCATCAACGGCGAAGCCGACGCGGAGGAAAAGTCGCGGCTCAATTTGGCGCTTTCCCGCTTGTCGGCGCTCCACCGCGAGGTTATTATAGCGTTTTATCTGCGCGGTGAGAGCGTCGCCTGTATAGCTAAACGACTGGACATCCCCGTCGGGACTGTCAAACGGCGTCTTTTTGACGCGAAAAACAACACAAAGAAAGGGTTGCAAGAAATGAACAACACCGGAAGGGCGGCTTTCGCCCCCGCGCGCCTCGATTTAGTGGGCGGTTATAATATGCCCGATTATTGGGATAAAGTAAGCGACATCATGGCAAAACAGATTTTCGTCGCCTGCCGCGGGAAGGCGCTCACCGTGCGCGAAATTGCCGACGAGATCGGCGTCGCGCCCGTATATTTCGAGGACAGGCTGAAATATCTGCTGGATAAAAAGTTCCTGAAAGAAACTTCGAACGGCAGATACATAACCGATTTTGTCATACTCCCCGCGCAGGCAAGCGCTGATTATAATTACGAGCATTCGCGGATTTTCGCCAATATCGGCGCGGAGGTCACCGAAGCGATAAAATCTGTCGAAGATAAAATCCGCGCGATAGGTTTCTATGGCAGCGAATTCGACTTCTCTTATCTGCTGTGGATTTTGTATGTCCACGCCTGCTCGGCGCTGTCAAAGGATATGCTCGGCATCTATCGCGGCAAATGGGCGGGCAAGGTGCCCGACGGCAACGGCAAGGACTATCGCATTAACGGAACGGTGACAATGCCCGACGAGCAGATAGTTTACAGAGAGCTTAAAGAAGCGAGCTGGAGCAATCTGCACAAGCATTTCAAAACCTCCGATTACAGCCGCATCTGCCACGCGAACCTGTTCCAAGCGCAGCCGTTCGGCGAACGCGACTTCATCATCACCGACGAGAACGCCGATATGGTGATGAAGCTGTACGACAACCCCGGCTATCCGCTCACGCGCAATCAGGAGGAGCAAGCGGCGGCGCTGGTACGGCTGGGCTATCTGCGGCGCGACGGCTCGTCGCTGCGGCTGACAATGCCGGTCATGACATGGGAGCAGCAGCAGGAGATTATAGAAATTCTCGCGGCGCCGCTGCATCCGCTGGCGATAAAATATGTCGAAGCGGTTTCGGAGCTGTCCGACCGTATGCTGCTGCCGCTGATACGCGAGGATTTGCTCGAGGAATATGTCAACCGGATCATGATGTTGAATTTCTGGCCGCTCGGCTATGTATTATACTACGGCATGAACGACGGCGGCACGCTCGCCATCCCGCAGGACTACGCCGCCAGCGCGGCGGGAATTGAGCTGCTGTATAGGAAATAAACGGACTATGTAGGATCGGGCTTCCATGCCCGACCGTTTTTTATCGATATGTAGGGTCGGGTTTCCATGCCCGACCGTTTTTTCCGTAAACGGAGCGACGGGGGCGTCGCTCCCTACAAAACGGGTCTCCACCCCGCGACGAGTTTCACTTGAAAATCCCCGCGGCGTATATTATAATACTAAAGAACATTTGTGCGTCATATACTAATATATACGAGCACAATACGCGAACATGCATTTTATTAACGAGGAGCATTCTCATGGAAAGAGTAATACTTCATTGCGATATGAACAACTATTTCGCGTCGGTGGAGGAAAAGGCAAATCCCAGCCTGCGGAAGGTGCCGTTCGCCGTGTGCGGCGACCCCGAGATGCGGCACAGCATCGTCATGGCAAAAAACAGTCTCGCGAAAAAAGCGGGCGTCATTACGGGGATAAACTATTATCAGGCGAAACAAATCTGCCCCGGGCTGGGATATGTTAAGGCAGATTATAAAAAGTACTTGCAAGAAACAAAATTTTCGCGTAATATATATCTGAAGTATACCGATACGATTATACCCTACGGCATGGACGAATCGTGGATCGACCTCACCAAATCCGGCGTAACCATGGACGAGGCAAGGCAGATCGCCGACCTGATCCGGCTGGAGATAATGTACACGCAGCAGTTAAGCGCGTCCGTGGGCGTAAGCGACAACTATATCTTCTCAAAGCTGGGCAGCGACTATAAAAAGCCCAACGCCACGACGGTTATATCGCGGGATAATTACAAGCAGCTTGCGTGGCGGCTGCCCGCCTCCGACCTGCTGTTTGTCGGCAGCGAAAGAAGCAAAAAGCTGCGCTCGATCGGCATTAATACAATAGGCGACATAGCCACCGCCGAACCCGAGACACTCATAAAGCTGCTGGGCAAGGTCGGGTACGATTTATGGCGCTTCGCAAACGGCGACGACAGCGGCTTCCATCCCGAAAAAGACGATATCGGCAGCGTGGGCAACACGATAACGCCGCCGGACGATCTGCGCAATGACGACGAGGCCGGCGCGATCATTTATCTTTTGGCGAACTCCGTCTGCGCCCGGCTTAAAAAGCACAGCTTGAAAGCGGGCTGCATCAGCGTCTGCATAAAAGACAATCAGTTTAACCAGATAATCCGTCAGCGCGCCATCAGGCATCCGACCGACAACGCGAATATGGTTTTCAACCATGCCTTTGAGCTGTTTAAATCGAATTACAATTGGAGATTACCTCTGCGCTCCGTCGGGGTGCGGGCTGACGACCTCGAGTCGCTCGAAAACGAGCAGCTCATGCTGTTCGGTGACGACGACTGCGAAACAAGCATCGAAATTGACAGCCGCATAAAAGCGCTGACAACGAGGTTCGGCAAATTGAACGTGGAAAGGACCGTTACCACCAGAGATTGGTGAGAGAGATTTATGTGCGGCAGATATACGGCTTTGACCGAAAACGAAATCATCGAGGTGCGCGAGATACTTAAAAATATGTCGCTGCGCATCGTGAGGGACGAATTTTCCGACGATGACGAAGCGCTGCGACCCGGCGACGAAGTGCGGCCGACCGAACGCGCGCCTGTTTTAATAAAAAACAGCGAGGGGCTTTCTTTTGAAAGCATCAAGTGGGGGTTTAAAAAATGGCGCGGCACGGGAGAGATCATCAACGCGCGCTGTGAAACGATAAAAACCGCCGCCACTTTCTCGGGTTTGATCGAAGCCGGGCGCTGCGTCGTGCCCGCGGGCGAGTTTTTCGAGTGGGAACGGCTCGGCAAAGAAAAGCGCAAGCATTTTGTGAAAGATAAAAACGGCAATATCCTGTTTATGGCGGGTCTGTACCGCAATACCGAAGATGGGCGCGAATTTGTGATCATTACAAAAAAAGCCACC
>DHAH01000065.1 GCA_002397345.1 Clostridiales bacterium UBA4959 | reverse complement strand
TGCATTTACTTTGAGAATTTACGGCGGCAAAAAAACTTAATTATTTTTTCAAAAACTATTGCATTATTTGCTCGGGTATGATATAATATAAGCGTAAAGTGAATGATTGTGCGATGAAGAGTAGGTTGACCTGCTCTTCAAATTTTTTGTAGTCTGCGAAACTGCGGACTAACCCGAATTTTTAAAAAATAAACAATAATATAAACGGATATAACACCTATGCATAAACAGGAAATCATTAATACCGTCGCCGCGCTTGCCGCGCCTTGCGCGGATCGACTCGGGCTGACCCTGTGGGATGTCGAGTTTGTCCGGGAGGGCGCGGATTATTTTCTGCGCATTACTATCGACCGCGAGGACGGCGTCGATCTTAACGCCTGTGAAGCTATGGCGCGCGAGCTTGACCCGCTGCTCGACGAGACGGACCCTATTGATGTTTCCTATCAGCTTGAGGTATCCTCGCCGGGAGTGGAACGCACGCTGCGCACCCCCGCGCATATCACCGCGTATATAGGACGCGAAATTCGCGTAAAGTTATATAAAGCGCACGCGGACACACAAAAGAAAGAATTTATCGGCAGGCTTGCCGCATATGATGCCGCGACCGGAGCGCTCACACTGGACTGTGACGGCGAAAACTTCACCTTCGGAGCGAAAGAAATATCAAAGTTGAACGCTTATTTCAACTTTACGGTCTGATTCGCGAAGCGGATATGACCGTTTCGGTTTAATAACAAGACGAACGGAGCTTAGATGTGATAAAATGAATACGGAATTTTTCGCCGCGCTTGATATGCTCGAAAAAGAAAAGGGCATACCAAAGGAATATATGTATGAAAAGGTTGAGGCGGCGCTGCAATCCGCATATAAAAAGGATCAGGACGGTTACAGCAACGTAAAAGTCGTGCTCGACCCGGTAAAAAAAGATGTAAAGCTGCTGCAGCTCAAAGAAGTTGTCGAGGAGATAGAGGACGAAACCACACAGATCTCGATAGAGGATGCGCACAGGATCAGCCACAGATACAACGTCGGCGATGTGGTGGAAATCGAAATGAAGCTGAAAAACTTCCGCCGTTTGGGCGCGCAGGCGGCAAAACATGTTATTATCCAGGCTGTACGCGAAGCCGAACGCGGCATGATGATAAAAGAATATGAAAACAAGCGCGAGGAAATTATAACGGCGACGGTGCTGCGTGTTGACGACGCTACGGGTAACGCCACAGTGGATACGGGCACATCGATAGCCACACTCATAAAAGCAGAGCAGATACCGGGCGAAGTTTATGCGGAAAATGAACATATAAAGGTTTTTGTGACCGAGGTACGCAAAGAAAGTCACGGCCCGCTTGTAACGCTTTCGCGCACCCACCCGGGACTGGTGAAGCGCCTGTTCGAACTGGAGATACCCGAAATCCAGGACGGCACGGTCATAATCAAGGGCGTGGTGAGGGAGGCGGGTTCGCGCAGCAAAGTCGCGGTTATGTCGCGCGATGAAAATGTCGATCCCATCGGCGCCTGCGTGGGTCCGCGCAGTATGCGTATACAAAACATCATCGACGAACTGGACGGCGAGAAGATTGATATCGTCAAGTTTGACGAAGCGCCGGAAAATTATATTATCGCGGCGCTCTCGCCCGCGATAGTAAATCAGGTTATAATCGAAGAAGAACGCGTCTGCCGCGTGTTTGTCGACGCCGACCAGCTCAGCCTTGCCATCGGCAAGGAGGGGCAGAACGCGCGGCTTGCCGCCAAGCTCACCGGATATAAGATAGATATTAAGATAGGTTAATTATTTATAGACAGCGATGAGGACGTCGCTGTTGTGGAGAAAGAGTATGCCGTCTGTTCCTAAAAAGATTCCCGAACGCCGCTGCGTCGGCTGCGGCGAATCGTTTCCCAAAAAAACGCTGCTGCGTGTCGTGCGCTCGCCGGACATAAACGGCAATCCTGCCGTAGTCAGCCTCGACATAACCGGTAAAAAATCCGGACGCGGCGCCTATATATGCAAAAACGTGCAGTGTCTGCGCAAAGCCCGCAAAGCGAAACGGCTGGAACGCAACCTTGAATGTGAAATACCCGACGATGTTTACGCCGGGCTGGAATCGGAGCTTGAGAATATTGACAGAAAAGCATGAAAATGTGCAGCCGATTAATAATCGGGATGAAAAAATCCTGGGTCTGCTCGGCTTAGCGGCGAGAGCCGGACGGCTTGTCTGCGGCGCGGAAAAGATCGTTGACGCGGTGCGAACCGGTTCCATCGGCGGGCGGGGAAACATCATAATAATAGCCGCCGACGCATCCGCGCGGACGAAAAAGAACATAACGCTCGCCGCTGCCGACGGAGAAGTACGCTGCGCCGAGATCGGTGCGGATATGTATACGCTCGGACATCGGACGGGCGGCAAAGGAGCCGCGTCAGCGGTAGCGGTAATCGACAGAAACATGGCTTCAGCTCTTGAAAAGCTCATATAAAGGTAAGCGGACGGAACGATAAGCGTGAAAATCTTTTTAAACATAAATAACTGATACCGCGAATGCCATGGAGTATTTACAAATGATAAATTTGTATGTGTCGGCGCATGGCATTAAGAGAAGAAAGCGTGATAAATATTAAAAAAAGGAAAAGTATTAACGCGAACACCATGCAATATTACATGGACTACTTAAGTGCGTTAGTGCATGGCGTTTAATATGGCATTAAACCAGAAATACAAGTTAAGTGATCTCGCCCGGGATTTAAAGATGAAAAGCGGCGAGCTTATTGAGCTGCTCGCAAAAAACGGATATACCGGCAGAAAAACAGGCACACAGCTTGAATCTGCCGAATTTGACGTTGTTGTGAACGCGGTGACTTCGTCCCGTCAGATCGAAAATATAGATGATTATCTAAACGGGAAGATAAGCATCAATGTAACTAAACCCGTCGTACCCGTACCGGCGGCTTCAGCACCTGCGGCAGATAAAAAAACGAATGAACCGCAACAGGAATCCGCGTTAAAAAATACCGAGGAAAAATCCGCCGAGATAAAACCTGCCGAACCGGTTGCCGCCGCGCGCGAAACAGCTTCGGAGCAGCCGACGCAGCGTCCGCAGGGTCAGGGACAGCGCCCTCTGGGACAGCAGAATCAACTCCGCCCGCAGGGTCAGCGTCCGCAGGGGCAGGGACAGCGCCCGCAAGGACAGCAGCAGGGACAACGCCCGCAGGGACAACAGGG
>DHAH01000070.1:1392-3289 GCA_002397345.1 Clostridiales bacterium UBA4959 | reverse complement strand
CATACAGGTCATGGATATACTTAAAGAGATTGCGCGTGACCGGCTGGTTATCATGGTTACGCACAACCGCGAGCTTGCCGAAAAGTATTCAACGCGCATAATCAGCCTGCTCGACGGCGTTGTGATTGACGACACCATGCCGTATAACGGCGAGCCTCTTGAAAAGGCGGCGGATAAAACCGCGGACGCGCCGGCAAAGCGCGGTAAAAAGAAAACCTCGATGTCCTTTTTCACCGCGCTGTCGCTGTCGCTCGACAATTTGATGACCAAGCGCGCGCGGACGCTGCTCACCGCGTTCGCGGGCAGCATCGGCATCATCGGCATCGCGCTGATATTGGCGCTATCCACCGGCGTGCAGAGCTATATCGATCAGGTACAGCGCGACACGCTTTCGTCATACCCGATCACGATCGACAGCGAACAAACCGACATGTCATCGGTTTTCTCTGCGATAAAAGATGTATCGAAAAAGGAAAACGGGAGCGCCGCCCTTCCTCACGAACGTGACGCTGTCTATTCCGATTCGCACATGTATGACCTGTTCAACGCCGTATACAACCCCGAGGTATCAAAAAACGATTTGACTTCCTTTAAATCATACCTCGACAAGCAGCTTGCAGCGGAACCCGGTACGGGCGGGCTGCGCGACTGCGTTTCGTCGGTGCAGTATAAATACGGCGTGAGCTTCGACACATATGTAAAAAGCCCGAAAGGCGAGTGGGTCAACACTAATATAAACAGCGAACTAAAATCGCTGTCAAAAACGTCGACGGGGTCGGGTCAGGGCGGAAGCATGGGGGCGGGGATACCCAGTTATAACTTGTGGCAGGAGCTGATGCCCCGCAGTGATAAAGACGGCGGGCTGATCTCTGACATGATTTACGATAAATACGACCTTGTTTACGGTGAATGGCCGGTCAGCGCCGACCAAATCGTGCTGATACTTGACAAAAACAACGAGATTTCCGATTTTGCGTTCTATTCGCTGGGTCTGATAAACCGCGACGAGATTGATAAAATTTTGAGCGCCGTGGTGAAAAAGAACGCGATCGACGTCCCGTCGCGCACAATAAATTACGAAGATGCGCGCGGCGTCACGCTCAAGGTGCTCGCCTCCAGCGATTATTACACCTATTCGGACAGCGATGGCGTTTGGAGCAGCATGAAAGATAAAGAAGAAATGCGGAATTTGGCGCTGGGTAGCGCTTATGAATTGCATATCTCGGGTATCATCCGTCCGAAAGCCGACTCGTCGGCGACGGGGCTGACCGGCGCGTTCGGTTACACCTCCGCGCTGACCGAACATCTGATAAAACACGCCGAAGAAAGCCCGGTCGTAAAAGCGCAGAAGTCCCCGGAGAACGCCAATGTTGACATTCTCACCGGTTTGCCATTTACAATCGCGGAGGCGGAAAATCCGACCGGCGAATACAAGGCGCAGAGAATAAAAGAATATTTCGCATCGCTTGACGACGCCGGAAAAACGGAACTTTACACAAAACTGGTTTCCGAGCCGTCCGAGGAATATGTTAAAACAACGCTGGACGGCTATATGGCGCGGTACACAACACGGGAGAGCATGGAAGAGCTTATCGCGGGGGCATACGGCGCTGACACCGAGTCGGTTAAAGGATATCTGTCGTCAAGCAGCGACGACGAGCTGCGTGATATGATCCGCGAGCAGCTTTCCGGCATGATCAAGAAACAATACGCGGAAAAAGCGGCGGAGGGCGTTAATTCGATAATGACGGCGCCGTCGGACGGCGAGCTGAACGCTGTAAAAAGCCAGATCACCGCCAAATTAACCGGACGCGAACAGAAAATGGCGTTTGTGATGGCGGATTGGTCGAAAAAAACCACGATGCCGGCAAATGAAATCACCGCTTATCTCGCGGGG
>DHAH01000070.1:1008-1190 GCA_002397345.1 Clostridiales bacterium UBA4959 | reverse complement strand
ATCTCGCGGGGCTTGACAACGCGGCGCTCGACGCGCTTGTAGACGAGCTTGCGACCGCGATGGCGAAAGAATTTTACGTGTCCTCGGCTCAAACCGGCACCGCGGCGGGCTTCGTAAAAGTAGCGGCAGCTTTCGACAGCGAATACGGCTCTGAAACCGATGTTCCGACGCTGGCGGGGTAT
>DHAH01000070.1:341-819 GCA_002397345.1 Clostridiales bacterium UBA4959 | reverse complement strand
TAATTTAAAGCAGTTCGGCGCCGTCGATATGGCGACGCCAAAATCGATAAACCTTTACGCCGCGTCGTTTGAGAACAAGGACGCTATCGCCCGGGAAATCGCCGCGTACAACGACGGAGTGGCACAAGAACAGAAAATCATCTACACCGATTATGTCGCGCTGCTGATGTCGGGTATCACCGGCATTATAAGCGCGATCTCATACGGGCTGATAGTGTTCGTTTCAATCTCGCTGGTTGTTTCGTCGATAATGATCGGCATTATAACCTATATCTCTGTGCTCGAGCGTACTAAGGAAATCGGCATCCTGCGCTCCATCGGTGCGTCAAAACGCGATATTTCGATGGTGTTCAACGCGGAAACGCTTATCATCGGGTTCGCGTCGGGCGCGATGGGCATCGGCATTTCGATGCTCGCGTGTTTACCGATCAGCGCGCTTATTCACAAACTGAGCGGCGTGACCGCGATCAACGCCTTC
>DHAH01000070.1:0-125 GCA_002397345.1 Clostridiales bacterium UBA4959 | reverse complement strand
GTTTTAACCCTCATCGCCGGTATTATCCCGTCGCGCATCGCCGCGAAAAAAGATCCCGTCGAGGCGCTGCGTCTGGAATAAAAGGATGCTGGGATACGGGGAACGGGGATATGCGTGGGGGGAGA
>DHAH01000125.1:10318-11792 GCA_002397345.1 Clostridiales bacterium UBA4959 | reverse complement strand
GAAATTTTACGAAGATTATCGAAATGCGAAAGCGAGCTTTCCCAAAAGGAATGCACCGGCTCGCAGCAGCCGTAGGACAGCCGCCCGAATTTTTCGGATATGCGTTTATAATAGGGATAGAAAAATTCCTTGAACATTTCTGGAGAGATCCCTACTGTCTCCTGCGAGTCCATATAGCCCCAGATGTCGCCGAGCTTAATATCTCCCGCCTCCGATTTCATCTGGTCGGAATAAGCGAAGCTCCCCTGTCCCAGCCAGTTGTTTCTGTAGCAGGGCAATAGCATCCCGCGCCTTTCAAGCTCGGTTATGTATGTGATATAATCGCAGGTCAGGCGCTCCATCATCGCGTGAAAATTGTCGGGATTGTCGTACATCGACACAAACATATTCTCCATCGTCATAAGCTGGACAAGGTTGTTTGTGGGGCAGATGCCTATCGAGCCCATTCCGCCCTTGACATCGAGTATGTCACCGAGGATATCGCCGTAATATTCGATATTGCGGTTGAAGCTCTCCTCGTCGAAGCCCATTGGGGAGGGTTTTATCATATCGAGGGTGTCAAGGTTGTCGATGACGGCGTTGATGTGGAAGCCTACGCCGTCGGTACCGGTGCGGTTCGGTGAAAGACCGAAAAGCTGCATCCATGAATTATACCCGACATAGAACTCATTGGAAACTACGCGGTCGTCGCCGACCATGACGTGATTCTGCATCGATTCGCCTATCATCCATTCAATGTTCCGCGCGTCGCCGGAAACGCATTTGCACTGATAATGGAATCCCGCGTCGCCTACGGTGCCCATCTCAAAATGGATCATAGGGCGGCTGCCCCGCAGATCGTTGTGTGCTGCCCACTCCCCCGCCAGTTTTTGCATCGCGGGCGTATTCGCTATCTCAAGTCTGCGCCGCGCGAGGTCACGGATAAATTCGCGTTCCCATTTCTCCATAAATTTTATCCTTGTTGAATAAAGTTTAAATTTTTATTACTATTATTTACTATAACAAAATTATGGAAGGAAAGCAACTGTGCGGATATACTGTTAATAAAATATTTACAATTAAATTTAGGGTTAAAAAATTATGACCGAGTCTGCACGGTGTTTACGTTGTAGTCAACATTCGTTATTGAATGGTTTACAAATATGTATTATACTGTCTGTAACATAATGCCATATAAGGTAACCTGAGGGATACTCAAGCGGAAGCAAAAAAATGAATCAATATAATTAATAAAATAATATCAGCGGCCGAATTTCGGTAGAAAGGATCCTGTTATAATATGAAACAGTTTCTTCGTGCAATGTACGCTATGATTCTCTGCGCAGTGCTTGCGGTTACGACCGTGATGTTTGTGTCGGCGGAGGGCGAGACGCTTACGATCAAAAGTGCCAATGGTCTTGAAATCACCGTGTCGTATACCGGCGCGGAGGCTTTGGACTGGGTCGGCGTTTACCCCGAAGGCAAGGGTCCCGGC
>DHAH01000125.1:0-10193 GCA_002397345.1 Clostridiales bacterium UBA4959 | reverse complement strand
AAGATCGTACCCCCGGCAATGGTGTCTCATACATTTGGGAATACCTCGACGAGGGCAGCGGCGAGCTTACGCTGTCGCCGTCCATAAGCCGCAACAATTTTGGCGAGGATCACCTCGAACCGGGTACATACACGGTCTATTTCTGCAAAAACGATGGTTACGACATCGCGGCGCAGCAGGAATTTACCGTTGGCACCAACGATACCGCCGAAACACAGGCAGAAACTGCGGCTGAAACTCCCGCTCCCGAAACCGCGGCGGCAGAAACCCCGGAAACCACAGCCGCTCCGTCGACTTTTGATGGCGCCGTGAGCTGCGCATTCGTGGCGATAGCTGCTATCGCGGCGGCATCGGCAGGCATAACCAAAAAGAGGAACAGATAAGCGCAGATAAGCGTTTCCCTTTAAAAAAATCAGGGTAAAAAGGCGGCATGAGCCTGCCTTTTACCCGGACATTTTTAACAGCGTCCGAACTTCGGCGGAAAGGGTCCCTGTTATAATATGAAACCGTTTATACGCGCTGTGAACGTCATGATTCTCTGCACGGCGTTTACGATTGCTGCCGGGTTATTTGTTTCTGCGGAGAGCGGAACGCTTACGACCCAAAGCGCCGATGACGCAAACGGCGGCGGGTTCTGCCCGGGCGTAGCGCGTTTCGATGCCGGCTCGACAGACATAGGTATTAATAAGGTAGATATAATGAAAGACGATACGTTTGAAACAGCCGGCAGCGCGACGCCCGTGGCCGCATACACTGCCGGGGAGCAGCCGAACGCGCCGGCAGCGCTCGATTATAAAAGAAGCACCTGTTATTCCAACCGCGCCGACGGGACGGTGACGATCACACAGCCCGAAGATACGGCGGGCGTGAAATATTACCAGCTCTACTGGGCGGACGCAAACGGCCCGATATCGGGCTATACGGGACTTCAGCCCATTTATCCCACGGCCAAAAAACAAATTATATATACGCTTAATTCCGACACGCTGATCCCCGACGGCGCGACGCGGCTGATCGCTTATTCGATAGGCAAGGTTCCGTCGAAAGATTATGCCGAAACGGCGCTGCCTGCCGCGGATGAAAAGCTGATTTTCGGCGAAAAGCTCGCGGAATTTCAGGTGCTCAGCGATATACACATCACATATTCCAAAAGCGACGACCACAGCAAACACTTCGCCGCCGCGATGAAGCAGATCACCGAACTTTCGCCCGACAGCATAGGCGTGATCACGTGCGGCGACAATACCGACGGAACCTCCGCAAAAAAAGAAATCGAGGAAAAGCAGTATAAAAACTTCCTCGATATCTTCAGCTCGTCCGGATTCAAGTCTAAACTTTATCCCGTGCTCGGCAACCACGATCTGTATTGGTCCGCGACCGGCGGCCGCGACGATGCGGTGCAAATGTTCAAAGAAGCGTTCGGATATGGAGACGATTACGATGTATGGATGAACGATAATATCCATCTCGTGATGCTCGCCGACGCGGGCGGCGGTGATAACAACGCCACGATCACAAAAGATCAGCTTGTGTGGCTTGACGCCAAGCTCGGCGAGCGTTACGGAGAAGAAGGCGTACTTACGCTGCTCGCCATTCACCAGCCGCTGTACGATACAGTTGCGGGCAGCTTCAAGGGTCAGGGCTGGAATGGCATTGACGCAAATTGCGAGGACGCGCTGCGCGCGGTGCTTGCCAAATATCCGAACGCCATAATGTTCAACGGCCACACGCATTGGGAATTCAACTCTGTCGGTATAATGAAAAAGGGCGGAACAGATTTCATGTACGCTTTCCTTGCGCCGTCCTGCGGTTATCTGTGGACCGACGACGACAAGTATAAATACGGCAGCGAGGGATTTTTCGTCGAGGTTTATGAAAACATCGTCCGCGTCAGAGGGCGCGACTTTATAAACGAACTTTGGACGTCTAACGCCGATTTTGTGATCGTCAAAAATACCGTCGCCGAGTCGGTTCAGGCAGCGGCGGACACAATCTCCGCGAGTACGACGGGTGAA
Organism: Clostridiales bacterium UBA4959; assembly: GCA_002397345.1. Lineage (GTDB taxonomy): Bacteria > Bacillota > Clostridia > Oscillospirales > CAG-272 > DTU078. Next base: position 8,178 of record DHAH01000125.1, on the reverse strand, counting down.
GCCGCGAACGAAAACGCCCCGGCTTCGAAACCGTCATCGAGCGCGGGCATCACCGCGGCAGCCATATGCGGAGCGACGGTACTGGTGACGGCTGTCGCGGGAGCGGCGGCAGTCATATCAAAAAAACGCGTAAAATAAAAGCGTGAAATTAAAAAATCATCAGTAATTATAAAACAAAATGGCGTCTGTCAAAAGACGCCATTCTGCGTTTTTAATTATTCAAACGGGCATCGCCGTTAAATTTTACGGCGGAAATCTAAACCCTGTTTCATACTCATGTGCTGTGATTCCACTTCGCTGTCGGATACGAAACGCGCCTCAAGCGGCGGATTGCCATTTGGGTCGCCGATTATGTAAACAGAATAGACCTTACCCGGAGTGAGATTCAAGTTGGGTACGACAAGCAGGGGTTTGTCGCTGCCGGATGACTTCACGGTCATGGTATAAATATTAGGCGTAAACCGATTATAACTCGAAAGTTCTTCGAAACCCACATTTTCAAAAACTTTTGCGCCATTCTGTAAAAATGCGTCCAACGGAGTTGGACTTTTCGATAAGTTAATAAGCCGCATATACGATCTTAAACCCGAAGCTAAAGGCTGATATGGTTCGTGAATCTTATAGATTGAGATACTGTCGTCAGTGTCGACAGCGACGACGGTGAACGAGCGGCCGACAGAAAATGACTCGGTAGTGCTCCCGATAGGATTTTCTGTTTCGCCGGTGGGGTATAGAACGATATCATAAATACCCGGCTGCACGGAAATATAGTCTGTAAAATCGCCGTACGCAAGGTTTCGTGCGATCAAGACACCGTCCGCGTAGATGTCGACGGGCGGATATTTATCAAGGGCATTAAAAAATCTGGCATGCGAGTGGAGCGGCATATTCGGACCGCCGAACGGCGGTTCTTCGAATTGAGTATTCACATATAAAACCGTCCTTTTTACGTTGTATATACTTATTATATGCGCCGCGCCCACCGCTGCTCTGGATATTGTTGTTTTTAAAAAGGTTAACCGCAGGTTGTAACGGTTTCCCAATCTATGTATTGTTTTATTTGATTTTTTAAATTATAATTATGCTATCAACGTTGAAAATTTAAATTTATTGGAACGGTTTATGCTTGACACAAATAAAGTCGGACTTAAGATAAGTTCATTGCGTAAAAAAATAGGATTATCACAAGAAAAGCTGGCGGAGATGCTTTGCATTTCACCGCAGGCAATCAGCAAATGGGAAAACGGTCACACCCTGCCCGAAACATCGCTGCTGCCCGCTTTGGCGCAAATATTCGACTGTACCATAGACGCTATAATCATGCCTGCGTATTCCATCGACGAAAAGATAGAAGCATCGAAGCCCAATCTTTTGGAACAGCAGGCGGAGCATATATCGAAGTTTATATTGAAACAGCTCGAAGAAAAAATCGTCTTAAACGGGGAAACAGGTTTATGTGACGATGTAATCTCATACGCTGTTTTAAGAATACACGGCGATATCGGCGCTTTTACTATAACCAGAGGCAAGCAATCAAGAATGGAAGGGAAATTATACACGAGCATCACCGTAACTTCGCCGCAAAAAGAAATCAGACTGGCGGAGGAGATATACCATAAAAGAACCGACGAATTTAACGCGTACGCATTTTTAGAAGGGCGGGTCGGCGAAATCCCTATGATATATCATATCGACAGCGATAAAAAATTGCTCCTGCTCTCCGACATAAGCGCCGATTATATCAAAGGCTATGATTACGACGAAGCGAATGAAAACGGCGATATAATCAGGGCGAATTATGATAAAATTCTGCGCGCCGCAGCGGATTTTCACGCCGGTTTTTGGGAGAAGGGCGATGCTTTCGGGCAAATCGGGCTGATGTGCCACTTCGAGGACAAAGAGAACATGTTCGCGTGGATAAACAACGCCATGGAAAAGCCGTTTAAAAAGTATAAAACCGCCGAGCTTGCCGGAAAAGTTCCCAAGGACGGCGGGATATGCGGCAAAAATAACATAACGGCAAAACAACTGGATTGTTATGACGAAGCTTTGAATTTTCTGAAAGCGGAATATCCCGCGTATATTGACGGTAGATTCAACGCCGGGAAAAACATCACTGTAATTCACGGCGATCTGCATCCGGGTCATATATCAATCTCTAAATCTCCGGACAGGCAGATAAAATTTACGGGTCTGCAGGCGCTTCGCATGGGATTATGCACAGAAGACCTCGCCATGCTGATCGCGTTGCACATATCCGGCGACAAAAACGAAATAACAAGCCTGCTGGACTGCTATTATCAATACCTCAGCAATAAGGTAAGCGGGTATTCCCATGAAACGTTCATGCGCGACTTCAAGCTGTCCGTCGCCGAAAACCTGTTTTTCCCGATCCGGCTGATAAACAGGGGCATATACGATTTCCGTATGAGAGATAAAGCGCTGCACGCGTTTGAAATGTTCGTGGCGGGATAAAATAAAGCTTTTTTATAAAACAGAGCTGCCCGTTCGGAGCACAATACCGAACGGGCGATGTAATATTAAAATTCGATAGCTAATGAAAATAATCCGCGTCAAAACCCATCTATTTAAGCTTTTGGCGCGGATTTTTATCGATTTTAAGTATAATATGTAATATCATATTTCTAAGCAACATTAAAAATAATTCCCCAGAGGTGCGAGGGCGTTGGGGGCGTCATACGCCCCCAACGCGTCCCGTTCCTTAATTTTACTCCAGCAGCCCATGATATGGCAGTGTCTCCGTCCACGCGATGAAATCGCGCGACCATTCGCGCAGTTTGTGTGTGCGGCGCTGGCGCAGCATGTTCAGCACCACTTCGTAGTTGAGCGATACCGTGCGTTTCTGCATAAAAGCTGCGGGTAGGCGCTGCTTCAGCGCGCGAAAATAGGCGTAGTTCTTGGTTTCGTTGTACTTCTGCCGCAGCTCCTCCAGCCGGTTGCATAAATCGCGCCAATATTCGGCGTCGCCCTCGACAGGCGGCTCGTCGCGCTCGAACAAGTCGGGTGTGATGGACGCTTTCGCCAGCGTATGCATTGTCGAGGTCGAGTTTGCAGCAGTGCCGACTTTGTAGGTATCAAATTCGCTCCACCAGTACAAGGGTGCTGTAATATCAACCGAAACGAAGATTTGACGCAGGAATTTGCGGTGCTCGGTGCCGCCCGCGATGAGCTTTTTCGCCAGCGTCATATCGGCGTCGCCGACTATAAATTCGCCGCCGCGCCAGACGGAGTCAGAGCGCTCCCACGAAGAAAGCGGGTTGCGCATTCCCCGCAGCGCGTTGTCGATATTATAAACCGCTGTGTTTTCGAACTTCATTAATTTTACCTTTTCAACAATACTTCTGATTCGTAGCGTCGGACATCGTCAAGCCAGCCTATCCCCGCTGCGACGCCCTCCTTATAGCAATAATAATCCCACACCGTGTTAAACGGGCAGGTTTTCAACTCCTCTAAAAACGCCAGCCGGCTGGTGTAATCTTTGTTTAACTCGAAACAGCGCAGCTTTTCGGTCGGCTCGAGCGCGGCGTAAAGCAGCGCTTTCTGCATGTTGCGCGTGCCGATAACCCACGCCGCGACGCGGTTGATTGACGCGTCGAAATAGTCCAGCCCGATATGTACGCGATTCTCGAAGTTACCGCGCAGTATCTCGAGCGCGATATTTTTCAGCTCGTCGTCGAAGATCACCACATGGTCGCTGTCCCAGCGCACGGGGCGGGAAACGTGCAATAACAGCTCGTCGCCGAACAGCAGCGCGGAGGAGATTTTATCAGAGATCATCTCGGTCGGGTGAAAATGTCCGGCGTCGAGCGTTAGCAGCACGTCGCGGCGCGTAGCGGCGTAGCCCATATAAAATTCGTGCGAGCCGATGGTGCAGCTCTCCGCGCCTATACCGAACAGCTTCGCCTCAACGGAGTTGCGGTTGTATTTCTTATCGCCCGCTCCCGCGAATATCTCATCATAAGCTGCGGCGAGCCGCGCGCGCGCCGCGAAACGGTCGACGGGAATGTCCTTGAACCCGTCGGGTATCCAATAGTTTGTCACGACCGTGTCGCCCATCGCGCGCCCGATGTCCTCGGCGACCTTGCGGCAGGCGATGCCGTGGTCAATCCAGAATTTGCGGATGCCGGGATCGGCATGACTGAGCGTGAAGCCGTCGGCTGACAGCGGGTGAGAGAAGAATGTCGGGTTGAAATCGATGCCGTAACCGTTTTCTTTCGCCCAGTCGACCCACGTTTTAAAATGCTTGAACTCAATCTCGCCGCGCTCGACCTTACAGCCGAGGTTGTCGAGATAAATGGCGTGCAGACTGATGCGCTTTTTGCCGGGGATGTGCGACGCGGCTTTGTTGAAGTCCGCTTTAAGCTGGTCGATGGTGCGCGCCCTGCCCGGATAATTGCCGGTGGTCTGAATGCCGCCGGTCAGGTCGCCGTCGGGGCTCTCGAACCCGCGCACGTCGTCGCCCTGCCAGCAGTGCATGGAAACGGGGATATTTTTCACGCGCTCGATAGCCGCGTCGGTGTCGACGTCCAAAGCGGCGTAACATTCGCGGGCAAATTCGTAATTTGATAAAACGCGTTCTTCGCAGTCATTAAATTTTTTCATTTTAATAAACCTCTTATTTTTTTGTCGCCTAAAATCTGCTGTTAAAACGGGTTTCGCCGATAACTAATATTCCTATGTCACCCTTTGTTGATTATCCGCATAAACCGCGCGTAGCCCTGCTCCCACATATCCGTGTCGGTGGGCAGATATTCTTTTATCTCAAACGAATTCCGCACGCACTCACGCGCCTGTGCGATGCTGTGCAGCTCGCCCGACGCTATCGCCTGCACGGCGATATTACCTATCGCCGTCGCTTCCACCGGTCCGGCGTAGACGGGCCGTCCGCACGCGGACGCCGCGAAGGCGCACAGCGGCGCTTCTTTTACCCCGCCGCCGACTATGTGAATGTATGGCGTGCGCGAGCCGCGCATTTCGTCAATCACGTCCGCCGTATAACGGTAATAAAGCGCAAGACTGTCGAATATGCAGCGCACGACCTCGCCCGGCGTTTCGGGTACGGGCTGACCGGTGCGCGAACAATATTCGGCAATGCGGCGCGGCATGTCACCCGGCGCGATGAACACCGGGTCAGAGGGGTCGATCAGCGCACGCAGGGGGGGCGATGCGACGGCAAGCTGCGACAGCTCGTCGTAGGAGTACTTTTTGCCTTCGCGCGCCCACTGGCGGCGGCTTTCCTGTTCCAGCCACAATCCCATGATGTTCTTGAGGAAACGGATTTTACCCCCCGCACCCCCCTCGTTGGTAAATTCGTGCGCGAACGCGGCGGAACCCGTCACAGCTTCGGGCAGCTCCGCGCCCATGAGCGACCAGGTGCCGCTGCTTATATAGATAAAGTCGCTCCCCTCCGCGGGTACGGCGACGACGGCGCTGGCGGTGTCGTGAGCGGCGGCGTGAACGACACTCAGTCCCGCGCATCCGCCAACTTCTTCAGAAACCTCGCGCAATATAGGCCCGACCGCGGTGCCCGGCTCTTCGATAGCGCCGAAAATCGAGCGCGGCAATCCGAAGCGGTCGATAAGCCCAAAGTTCCACTCATGCGCGCCCGGTGAGAGCAGCATACCGGTTGAAGCGATCGTATATTCCGTCCGTTGTTCGCCCGTGAGAAAGTAATTCAGCAGATCGGGCATGAACAGCAGCTTCCGCGCGCGCTCCAGTTTGTCCGGATCGCCGGTTTTGTCCGCCCACAACTGGAACAGCGTGTTGAAGGGCAGAAATTGTATGCCGGTTTCCGCGTAAATCTCCGCTTTGGGTGCAATTTTATACGCGCGTTCCATAATACCGTCGGTGCGCTTATCGCGGTAATGGAGGGGATTTGACAGCAGCCGCCCGTTTTTGTCAAGTAAACCGTAATCGACGCCCCAGGTGTCGATGGCAAGCGACCGCAGGTCACAGGCGTCAAAGCCCGCGCATTTTGATATCGCGTACTTTATTTCATGTAAAATTCGCAGCACATCCCAGTAAAGCGTACCGCAGACGTTTACCGGATCGTTCGAGAAGCGATGAATCTCGTCGAGCGTCAGCCTGCCGCCGTCGAAATTTCCGACAATTCCGCGCCCTGACGACGCGCCGAGGTCAACTGCAAGATACTTCATACGATCATGTCCTCATACCGGGCGGGCATGGAATCCCGCTAAAATTTGTTTTATCGCAGCGCAAGCCGCGCCGAACGCCTCTTCGTTTGACTCATAAGCGCTGCCAAGCTCCGCGCGGCGCCGTTCGTCGAGCTTTTCGAATCCGGGGAATACCTTTAAATGCGGCTCGACGGATAGGTAGCATACCCCATTATAAAACGGGTTGTCCGATTTTGCAAGCCATGATAATATTTCGGGCAAATGTCCCAGCCCGGTGCCCGCGGGTACGACGCGGCGGTTCGCGTCGGCGTCTTTGATGTGCATGTAAAATACATGCCGGTTCAACAGCTCAAACGCGCGGGGATAAGCTTCATGCCCGCAGCAGATGAAGTTGGCGGGGTCAAAGATGCATTTCAGTCTGCCGCCGAAGGTATTGATCAGGTCAAGGCAGTTCTCGGCGCTCTCGCCGTAGATAGAGCTTTCGTTTTCGTGGCATAATATCACGCCCTCGGAATCGGCAAGCTCGAGCAGCTTTCCCATGCGCTCTATAACGGCATTGCGGTGGAGCGCGGGATTTTCACCTTTAGGTATGTAAAAGCTGAACACACGGATCAATTTTGTGCCCAGAATATGCGCTGTTTCAAATACGCGCCTGGCACGCTCGAGATGAGCGTCCCCACTGTCTGTAACGTCGTCGTACAATCCCACCTTGCCCAGCGGCGAGCCGACGCTCGATACGGCTATACCCGCGCCGTCGAGTTTGCGGCGGCATTCCCGCGCTTCGGCGGCGGAAATATCGGCTATGTTTTTACCGTCCACACCACGGATTTCCATGTTGAAAATACCGTTTTCGGAAAGCCCTTCGAGCTGACGCTCAAAGTTTGGATTATATTCGTCAGAGAACGCAGACAATACGAACTTCATAAATATTGCCATCCTTTAAAAATAATAAATTTTTGCCGCGGGGCTGACCACGTTCGCCGAAACGAACAGGGTCAATCCCCAATTCAATTAATTGAAAGCATACCGGGCGGTCAGATTGTCATAGCTGCGCTTCATGCTTTCAAATAAATCGATTCGCACCACATCCTGCTCGACGAAGTGCCATTCTATGCCGCTTGCAATACTTGCGGCGATAATAGCGTCGACGTTGATATTGCCGTCGAGCACCTCGATCATGACCTGAGCGTCGTTTACGACCGCCATATCCTTGAGATGCGTGCAGTAAATGCGGTCGGCGCGCTCGGTTATATAGCGCGCGGGGTCGACGCCGCCCGCGATAGCCCAATATGTATCAAAGGTAAGCTTAACAGTGTCAGCCGGAGTGTTGTTCAGAATCACATCAAGCCCCCACACGCCGTTATAGCGTTGGAACTCGACGCGGTGATTATGATAGAGGAACACCATCCCGGCGGCTTTTATCTCCTCGAAAGCGCGCGCGTAGTCAGAGCAGAAGCGCATATACGCGTCGTAATTATGGCCATACGGCGCGCCGCCGACCCCTATGCAGGAGCAGCCCATGGTCTTGTGGTTTTCGATGACTTCCGCCGTTTTGTTTAAAATATCGGCGGGCGGGGTGTGGGTGAGGATGATTTTTACACCGTTTGAATCGCATACATCGCGGATATATTTTGGCGGCATGGGTCCCACGCCCGATACCTGCACATATTTATACCCGATTTTTGCGACTTTTCCGATTGTGGACGCGAAATCCGCCTCGTTTTTGCAAACATCGCGCAAAGTATAGAGCTGCGCACCAAGATGAAGGTTTGACATGTGTTGTAATCTCCCTTTTTTAAATAATATTTTATTGTATTATTTTTTAATACATCAGAAACGCTTAATACTCATTGTACTTTCTTTTCTTGTGAAAAGAAATGAACCAACGGAATTCGAGCGCGAATTCCGCGAAAGCACACCAAAGGCGCTGCCGGCGGCATTCCGTGAATGCCGCTTGAATCACGCCAGAGGGGAGAGCCCCTCTGGACTCCCCCGACGGGGGAAGTGTCCCCCGAGCCCCCTC
>DHAH01000002.1:12657-12880 GCA_002397345.1 Clostridiales bacterium UBA4959 | reverse complement strand
AATTTCTATATGAACCTGGGCAATTATTACGGCAGCGATTTGGGACGCCAGCTCTACCTTGAGATCGCGATGATCGAGGAAGACCACGTTTCACATTACGGCTCGCTGCTCGACACGCGCTGCACATGGCTTGAAAATCTGCTGCTGCATGAATATGTCGAGTGCTATTTATATTATTCGTTCTATATGGACGAATCCTGCGCCAGAACCAAGTCGATATGGG
>DHAH01000002.1:7445-12464 GCA_002397345.1 Clostridiales bacterium UBA4959 | reverse complement strand
AAAGCCGCCGAGCTGCTGAAAACTCACGAAGGCAAGGATTGGCAGGAGGTTATACCTGCCGGAAAATTTCCCGACCTGCTCTGTTTCCACGATACGCGCGACTATGTACGTCAGGTATTGGGCAGCCAGATAATGCTCACCGCGAACCGCGAGTCGTATACGCCGGTTGATAAGCTGCCCCCCGACCACGACTTTTTCGCTTATCAGATGCGGGTCAATCATGACATCGGCGCTGTCGCTAGCCATAACATCACAGCCCTTCACATCAATAAAATGGGTCAGGACTACCGCGCCGAATCGCAACCCAATCCGGTGCCCGGACTTCAAGACAGGCATTGCGATAACACGCAGATCGCCCGCTGCGTCCGCGAACTCGCGTTTGTGTAAACGTTCATCCTAACCTTTAAAGCGCCGCCGCCCATTAACGAGCGGCGGCGCTATGTATTTTATTTGCAGGCTGTCACTCATTTGACTTAATTGATATGATCCTCCAGCCATTTCATCGTGCCGAGGGCGCGGTCGCGGTTGACCTCGTATTCATGGTCGTTTACATATTCGACCTTCCAGACGTAAGTGTCGATCAGGTTGTACATCAGGCAGTACAGCTTCATGCGCTTGCGGCGGTCGGGACTGTCAGGCACCGGACCATAACCCCGGAAGAAGGGTTCACCCATGATCCACGGCGAGCCAAGCTCAAAATCGATGTCGCCGAACACCGCGCGGTCGGCGTCGATTATCGCCGTAACATTGTATGCGCCGCCTGTTTCCTTGACCAGTATGTTGCCCGCCCAGATGTCCGCGTGGATTAAAAACGGCTCGGTGACCGTCTCGAACAGCGGGCGGCAATTATGGTACATTGCGGTGACGCGGTTGATGAATACGGCGTCGAACACACCGAACTGCATGCAGAGCGCGCCGACCTCGGCAATATGCGCCATCATGAAGTCCGCCCAGGTATCGTATTGGATACCCGCGAAAAAGTCGGCGATCCGCCCGTACTTTTCGCCCTTAACAGCGTGCACGGCGCGCATCAGCCGTCCAGTTTCCTCGTACAGCGCGTCGCGGCGCTCCTCGGGCACCGAGCTGTCGGACAGCGCGACACTGTCCATATAAGCGGTGATCATATAGTCGCGGTCGATCACGGTTTTGGAAGTGTCACAGGCGACAAGCTCGGGTGTGGGTACGCCATGAGCGGTCAGCAGTTTATTTACATATGCCTCGGCGTCCATGAGGTGGCGTTCGTAGGGCAAAAGCAGCTCGCGGTTGATCGGTCCGACGCGCAGCACCAGCTCGCGGCACGGATTTTCGGTGACGACCTTGTAGGTGGTGTTAAACAACCCGCCGCTCACGGGCGTATATCCGGTTACAGACGCGCCGGGGATGCTGTGCGCGATGATCGCCTCGGCTTCCGCGCGCGTGACATCCTTGTAAATTTTCGATGCTGTATACATTTCGTCCTCTTTATTGTGATTTTTAAAAGCAGCGGTCTTTGTGCTTATGATCGCAGGTGCCGAGCTTCGAGCATTGATAGCAAACCTCGTTCGCCAGCGGCGCGCCGTTATAATATGCGCCAAGATTATCGAGCGTGGTACGCGCGATGTTTTCCAGCGCCTCGCGCGTTAAAAACGCCTGATGTCCGGTCACGAGCACATTGGGCATCGACAGCAGACGCGCCAGCGTGTCGTCCTCCATTATCTCACCCGATACATCCTCGAAGAAATACGCTTCTTCTTCCTCGTATACATCAAGCCCCACGGCGCCGACATGGTGTCTTTTAACCGAGTCGAGCAGCGCTTCAGCGTCGATGAGCGCGCCGCGTGAGGTATTGATGATATATACACCCTCTTTCATCAGCGAAAACGCGCGGACATCGAGTATATGGTGCGTTTCTTTTGTCAGCGGACAGTGCAGCGATATAACATCGGCGCGCGCCAACAGCTCGTCCAGCGTTACATAGTCAATATCGCTTCCTTCGGCGGGAAAGGGGTCATACGCGATCACATTCATGCCAAATCCGCGGCAAATATCGATAAAAACGCGTCCGATCCGACCTGTGCCGATGACACCGGCGGTTTTGCCCCGCAGATCGAAACCTGTCAACCCGGCAAGCGAAAAGTTATAATCGCGCGTGCGGTTATAGGCGCGGTGGGTCTTGCGGTTGAGCGCCAGAATCAGCGCCATGGCGTGTTCGGCGACTGCGTAAGGCGAATACGCGGGTACGCGCAGCACATGTACCCGCCCGAACGCCGATTTGAAGTCGACATTATTATAACCCGCGCTGCGCAGCGCAAGCACGCGGATACCCATGCTGTCCATTTTGGCTATGGTTTCTTCGTCGATGGTGTCGTTGACAAACGCGATAATTCCATCGCAGCCCTCCGCCAATACGACGCTGTCAGCGTTCAGCTTAGCTTCAATATATTTCATCGACATGTCATAACCGGGCGCAAGCGCGTCAAAAAATATGCGGTCATATGGTTTTACGTCAAAAAAAGCAATGGTTTTCATGGGTAGATTCTCCATGTTAAAAAATTATATAAATAAAGGAAATAAAAAATTTATGAAAATTATAGTCGCGTCCGACCTGCACGGAGACGCCGTGCGCTGTGAAGAACTGCTTGACCGTTTCCGTGCCGAGCGCACGGAGCGGCTGATTTTATTGGGCGACATCCTCTACCACGGTCCGCGCAACGACCTGCCTCCGGGTTATAACCCCAAAAAGGTTATCGCGTTGCTGAACCCGCTCGCCGACGCTATTACTTGCGTGCGCGGCAACTGCGACGCCGAGGTTGACGGCATGGTGCTCGATTTCGATGTGCTGACGCCCGAAAAATTTATTAAAATAAACGGCGTAAAACTGCTTCTGACGCACGGACATCATCTTGACAAGCTGCAGCCGGAAGGAGCGGATGCTGTACTGTTTGGTCACACGCATATACCCTGCAAGGAGCAGCGCGGCGGAGTATGGTTTATAAATCCCGGATCGACGTCAATCCCCAAAGAAAACAGCGCGTATGCGTATATGACGTTTTATGAGAGCACCTTCGAATGGAAACAGCTCGACACCGGCGCAGCGTATGATAGGCTGTCGCTATAAAATTCTAAATTGACAGGTGCGGTACCCGTTAAGCAAAACCTGACGGAGCGGTGCGTCATCCCGCCGACGCAGCAGCGATTTTTATCACACGCGCCGCCCCCGCTGTGCGGAGCAGCATTTCGCACGCCGCGAGCGTTGAGCCGGTGGTGGCGACGTCGTCAACCAAAATCACGGTTTTATCTGCTAGCTTGGTTTCCGCCCCGCGCGCTGATTTATACGCCGAAGCGGCGTTGCCGGCGCGCTGGGCTGCGTCGAGCGTTTTTTGCGCGCGCGTAAAATTCCTGTGCCGCAGAGCGGAGAGGTAAGGTATCCCTGTTGCAGCCGCCAGCGCTTTCGCCGTAAGCTGCGCCTGATCCACCCCCGTATTGCGCACCGCGGCGGGGCGACGCGGTACGTTTACGATATAATCCGCGGTTATATTATGCCCCGCAATCAGCTCGACCATTTCATCGGCGAAAAATTTATATAACCTGCGTTCGTTCGAACGCTTGGCGCATAAAACCAGCGTCCGGGCGACGCTGCGCCCTTTTGTGTACGCGGCAAGATAAAATGTGCCGTCGGTACGCCGAAATCCGTCGCGTTTGCGCGAAGCGTCGCGCTCGGCGCGCCAAAGTAAGTCGCAGTTATCGCAAAGCGGCGACTCTGTATCAATAAGCACGCGGCAGCACAAGCAGCGCGGCGGGAAGAGAGCCTTTAATAAAACCGAGAACAGAAAAATATTCATATAATTTTGGAATATGTAAACAAATTGTTAAATGATTGCTTGGGTATTGACTCTCCCTTTTACGGTAGGTGTATCATATTCTTGCCGGCAATATTATACAAAAAGGGGTTGAGCATGGATAAAATCGGAAAATTCGCTAAGCGCTGTAAAACAACCATCAAGACACTGCGATTTTATGACGAGCTGGGATTGTTAACTCCCGATCGTATTGATGCGTTTACCGGGTATAGGTATTACGGTCCGGGAAAAGTGACAGAAATGCAGCGGATAACGCAATTGAAAGAAACTGGATTTACACTGGAAGAAATTAAACAATACTGCGACGCGGAAAACGACGATGTACGAAACAGCATCATTGAAGAAAAACAAAAATCGCTTAAAGAATTAGTGCAAGAGACCACACATCGATTAAAACAATTAGAAACAATAAAACTTAACTTGCAGAAAGGAATAGAAGAAATGGCTATTGATATGAATAAACCGTTTGAAAATGACGAGAGGGTAATAGGACGCTGGGAATTTATCGCTACAGTCGATAAGAAGGAAGATTTTAAACCCGAAAGCAAGTATGCAAACGAAACGACGTATGATGAACTGTATTTCCTGCCCAACGGCGAAGAATACTGGGGTTTTGGTTGGACGAAGGGATATATAAAAATTACATTCGGCGATGGAATGATGATTCCGTATGAATTGAACGAGGCAGATGGTCAAACGTATATGTTCGCGGTAAATCCGAAATACGGTGGCGTTTGGGTGCTAAGGCAGAGTGATAATAAACGGCACACAAAATACTCTATTGCAAAGAGCGACAATGTAGATTTGCCCTTTGTAGACGACCCAAAGGTACATGGCGAGTGGGCGAGTATCGATTATGTGCACCATATTGAAGAATTCAACCCCACGAAGCAACAAAGAGAGAAACTGCACCTGAAAGGTGTGGCGTTTTTTCCAAACGGTGTTTTCGAATGGACATTTTCGGAGAAATATAAGCATCACTGGACAAACGGCACGGCGATGATAAAATATTTTGAGGGAGGTGAATTAACACATACGACCGCGCCGGCGTATGAAATCCGCGTTATCGATGGTGTGGAATATTTATTCTTCGAATGGAAAAGCGGCGATTACACTTGGGGCGGAAAAAAGCCCGGTTATTATGTGTTGAAACGCGGTGTACAGGAACCGGAATCGGCGT
>DHAH01000002.1:1084-7261 GCA_002397345.1 Clostridiales bacterium UBA4959 | reverse complement strand
TCGGCGTGTGCGCACGCTGAAACCACCCCCAATGTATCTCTGCGCCTATTTATCCAGCACAGCCGCCATTTCGAACAGCATACAGCCGGAGAGCTGCACGCTCAGGTCGCGCCCGTCGCCGTCGCGGGGCGCCTTGTCAAACGCCATGGTGAAGTTGCCGATATCGTTTGTGCCTTTCTCGGCTAAAATATCGGCGTTGGCGAGGATTTTCGCGCGGATATCCTCCATTCCGTCCATGTCGGGCGCGGCTTTATAAAGCTCGGTGAGATAGCGGAGGAGTATTCCTTTAAACAGACCGCCGTCGCCGCCGCCGTTTACATCGTCCTCGAGCATTACGCCGGTTTTTTTATTGAAGAATCGTTTCAGGGCATAATCGGCGGTTTTCTTTGCGTCGTCGAGGTATATTTCCTCGCCTGTGATCTTATACAGCTCGACCCCCGCGCCTATATAAACGCCGTGGCAATAGGTGAAGCTCCAGTCCTTATCGATTTTTCCGTCGTTCTGGCGGTTTTTGCCGTCCCAAACCTGACCGGTTTTTGCGTCGACCAGATTGTTTTTCGTGAATTCGTATATCTTTTTAGCCCATTCGAGCATTTCCTCGTCCTTCGACACGTTATATATGCGCGCGGCAAGAATCGCGGCGGGCGCGTTCGCGGGCGTGTTTTTATAATAGAACTGCTCTTTGCGCCACGCTATACCGCCGCCTATCGTATCGTTCCAGCCGCGGCGGATGTCGTTCCACAGGGTCTGGACATGCTTATAATATTTTTCGTTCTGCGTTTCATTATAAGCGCGCAGCAGCGCGAGCGCCATCCACTCCATGTCGTCATAATAATCGTTTATAATTTTACCGTTCCGTTTGATTACGTCACCGACGACACCGTCGATGCAGCCGAGATATTTTTCGTCGCCTGTGCGTTTATACGCGTCCACAAACACGTCGATGCCGTGTGCGTACCACCAGTAATTATACCCGTTCGAGTACTTTTTAGGAGATTTGTCATAAAAACGGTTTTTACTGTTGCTCCAGTAGTTTTCGATCAGACTGGCGACCGCCTTATCGGCGAGCTGATAATATTTTGAGTCTTTGTTCATTTCGGGTTCCCCTTCTGTTTCGGTTTCAGTAATATTTTCTGTTGCTTGTGTTTGTGTGTCACTATCAGTGTCCGCGCTTTGATTTGCACATGAATTAAGGGCACAAACCGCAAATACGGTAAGGATGGCGGCGACGATGATTTTAATATTTGATCCCATTACAAACCTCTGTGTTTTTTTGTATTTGCCGCTGTATGCGGTCGATATTGCGCTTTTGATTATTATATCAATATTACGGAAAAAATGCAATAACAAGTGGGATATAAATCATTATTTTGAAAATACTATACCTGTTATATTTATTATAGCAATGCGAGAAATTTATAGCGTAAAAAATATAAAAGAAAGGCAAATCGAAAGCGCGAACGCCATGCGGTATTTTCATGGATTATTTGCGCGCTTCAGTGCATGGCGTTTTACATGGAATATTTATGGGCGGAGGGTATAGAAAAGCCCCAATTTCCCTCTCTCGAGGGTGACGCAAAGACGGAGGTTCTCATAATAGGCGGCGGTATGACGGGCGTGCTGTGCGCGCTCGAGTTGCAAAACAGGGGCGTCGATTACCTGCTCGCCGAGGGCGCGGCGATCAGCGGCGGCATAACGCGGGGCACTACCGCGGTTATAACCGCGCAGCATGACGTATTTTATTTTGATTTGATAGCCAAATTCGGTAAAGAAAAAGCAAAGCTGTACCTTGACGCCAACCTGCGCGCGGTACAGAAGTTTGAATTTTTATCGCACAGCATAGAATGCGAATTTGAGGAACGCCCATCGCTGATGTTTTCTATCGCCGACCGCAGGCTGCTCGAGCGTGAAGCCGACGCCGTTAAATCGCTGGGTTTCGACGCGCAGCTCACCGACAAGGCGCCGCTGCCATATAAAGTCGCGGGCGCGGTCGTATACCCCGGCATGGCGCAGTTCCACCCGCTGAAATTCTTATACAGCGCGGCGAGGGGACTTAATATTCACGAAAGCACTTTTATAAAACGGCTGGACGGCACGACGGCGTATACAGACGACGGCAAAAAAATCGAGGCGAAAAAAGTCATCGTCGCCGCGCATTTCCCGTTCATCGACAGCCACGGAATGTATTTTGTAAAACTGTATCAAAAACGCTCGTATATAATCGCGTATGAAAACGCGCCCGATCTGGGCTGTACGATAATCGACGCGGCGGAGAACGGAATTTACATGCGCAACTACCGCGATTTGCTTATTATAGGCGGCGGAGATCGCCGCACGGGAAAAAAAGACAGTTTTTCGGTTGTGCGCGACTACGCGCGCCGCTATTTCCCCGACGCAAAAGAAAAGTATGCATGGGCAAATCAAGACTGCATGAGCCTTGACGATGTACCGTATATAGGGGAATATAGCCCGTCAATGCCCGATGTCTGCGTCGCGACGGGTTATAACGAATGGGGTATGACGACCTCCGCGATTGCGGCGGAGATACTTTCGGATATGGTTACGGGACGTGAAAACCGATTCGCGCCGGCATTTTCACCCCGGCGGAGTGTGTGGAGGACGCAGCTTTTCGCAAACCTCGGCGCGACGCTGGCGAATTTCGTCAAGCCGGTGGCCCCCCGCTGCTCGCACCTCGGCTGCGCGCTGGTGTGGAACACCGCCGAACACACATGGGACTGCCCCTGCCACGGCTCGCGCTATAACCAGCGCGGAAAGTGCATATGCAATCCCGCAACGAAAGATATAAAAATGTAGGGTGAAACATATAAAAATGTAGGGCGGAGGCTTGCCCCCGCCGTCACGTTTATGATGGTGGTCAATACCTGCCGCATAAAAACCGCAGCGCGCGCAGGTATCCTTCAAATCCCATGCCCTTGAACGTCGCGGCGCAGACGGGTCGTATATAAGACACGCGTCGGAACTCCTCGCGCGTGTCGGGGTCGCTGATATGCACCTCGACAGCGGGTATACCCACGGACTTCAGCGCGTCGGCAATCGCGACGCTGGTGTGCGTATAGGCGGCGGGATTAATAACAATTCCGTTAATACGCCGGTAAGCCGACTGGATGACGTCCACGATCGTGCCCTCGTGATTCGACTGGAACAGCTCTGCCTCCACACCCAACCGAGCAGCCTCGGCGCGGATAAGCGCCTCAAGCTCGGCGTAGGTCCCGGTGCCGTAAATCTCCGGCTCGCGAATGCCCAGCATGTTGAGGTTCGGCCCGTTAATCACCAGAATTTTCATCGGCGAACCGCCGTCGGGAAAATTATTGTTATTTATCGATTGTCCTGACACTGTAATCCTCCCAAATCAACTTTACGGTTTGCTCAATGCTGCCGTTCGCGGGTATGGTCACATCCGCGAAACGCGTGTATAACGGCTCGCGCTCGTCCGCCAGCGCCGAAAGATCGCCGCCCGACAGCGGGCGCCCCTCGCGCGCCAGCAGCTCAAGCGAGCGGTTGAGCCTGTAGATCCGCCCGTTTTGACGCAGCGGCGCCAGATTGTGCGGATCCTTTACCGCGCCGCCGCCCGTGCAGATGATAACCCCGGAACGCATACCGCTCTCGCGTATCGCACCGCGCTCAAGCTCACGGAACGCGTCCTCGCCCGATTCGGCGAAGATCTCCGGAATAGAGCGTCCGGCAGTGCGCTCGACAATTTCGTCGGTATCGATCACCTCCCGCCCGGTCAGCGCGCCAAGCGCCCGCCCGACGGTGGTTTTTCCGCTGCCCGGCATACCGATAAGCACGATATTCTGTTTATCGGCATAGATTTTTTTAATAATAAACTCGATCTCGCCGTCCGGCACTGTTATGCCGAAAAAAAGCTCGTGCGCTCTCACCGCCTGCGCGGCGAGCATGGAAAGCCCGTTCGCGCGTTTTTTTATGCCCATTTCTTCCGCACGCAGCAAAAACGCGGTGCGCAGAGGGTTATAAATGAGGTCAAACACTCCTTCGCATTGGGGAAAATCGGCGGAATCGGCGGCAAATTCACCCGGCTTCGGATACATACCGAGCGGCGTGGTATTGACGAGTATCTGCGCGTCGGAATGGCGGTTTAAATTGTTATAGTTATCCTCACCCGAGCGCGAGATGGTGACAATCTCCGCTGCGCCCGCTTTTTCGGCGGCGGCCCGCACGGTGCTCGACGAGCCGCCGCTGCCGAAAATAACTGTTTTTTTGCCCGCCAACGCGATTCCCGCGCGGGAAAACCCGTATTCGACGCCGAATAAGTCGGTATTATAGCCCCACAATTCGCCGTTGCGCCGCACGACGGTGTTCACGCTGCCGATTTTAACGGCTTCGGGTGAAACATGGTCTAAAAATGGGATAATATCTGTTTTATATGGAATTGTTACATTAAAAGCGCCGATGTCGTCCCGCCGCGCGAAGCCGCCCAGCTCGGAGGGTTCAAGTTCATACAGCTTATATTCGTCATTGCCCAGCATGTTATGGATGGCGGCGGAATAGCTGTGCCCCAGCTTGCGCCCAACCAGCCCGTAAATTTTTTTACTCATACGAATAGCAGCCCAAAAAGTCGAAACCGGGGCAACTGCGCTCAAGATCGGCGAGCAGCTCCATTGTGCCCAGCGCGTTTATCTGCGCGTCGATTTCGAAGATGAAGTCGAACTCGAAGTCGCCGCCGGTCACGGGACAGCTTTCAAGTTTTGTGATGTTGATTCCCCTCGCCGCGAATTTGAGCAGCACATCCGACAGCGCGCCGGGGCGGCTGTCAAAGCGCAATACCACGCATATCCGACCCGCGCCGGCGTAAATCACGGGTTCGCGGCCGATGCATACGAAGCGCGTGTAGTTGTTGTCGCTGTCCTGTATGTCGGAGCGCAGACTTTTCAGTCCGTAGAGCTGCGCACAGCGCGCGGACGAGATTGCGGCGGCGCGGGGATTGCCCGATTCGGCAATCTGCTTTGCGGCGACCGCGGTGTTCTCGCAGGGGACAGCTTTCACTTTGCCCGATAAAGAAGAGATAAAGCGCGAGCATTGACCAAGCGCCTGCTCGTGAGAATAAATTTCGGTGATGTTGTCCATGTCCGCGCCGGGCAGCGCGAGCAGTTCATGGCGTATCCACAGCGTCGTTGCCCGCGTTATATAGCATTTTTTATTGGGCAGCAGCTCATAAACGGCACGTACCGAGCCGCCGGAGTTGTTTTCAGCCGGCAATACGCCATGGTCGCACAGTCCGGACGCGACAGCGTCAAAAACGCCCGCGAAATTCTTGAAATACATGATATTTCCGCGCGGAAACAACTTATCGCACGCCTGCTGGCTGTTTGAGCCTTCAATCCCCTGACACGCGATACGACCCGAACGGGGGAAGGGCGTCCGCACGTCCTCGAGCGCGCCCTCGACCAGTCCGCGCACCTTCGAGGGCGGCGACAGAAGCTCCGACTGGCGCGCTTTCGACAATTCAATCAGCGTGCTGAACAGGTGGTGCGCATACTGCTCGCACCCCGGGGAGGCGCTCATAACCTTTTCGAGTATCTCACGTTCACGCGCGCGGTCAACTGCCGCTATGTTATTTTCTTTTTTATACGCAGCGACTTCGTCCGACAGCGCCATGCGCTCTAAAAACAAGCGGAGCAGTTCTTTGTCCACATTGTCGATAGCGGCGCGGATATTATTTAAATCCATACTAAATTTTACTCCCGTTGTTTATTAAAAGTATATCAAGCATTACAATCGCCGTGACAGCCTCGACCGCCGGAACGGCGCGCAGCGCGACGCACGGGTCGTGCCGCCCTGTAATTTCAAGCGTTGTTTCCGCATTCCGCGACAGGCTGACGGTGCGCTGCGCGCGCCCTATCGACGGCGTGGGCTTGAATGCGGCGCGGAGCACCAGCGGCATACCGGTTGTGATGCCGCCCAAAATCCCGCCGGCATTGTTTGTTTCGGTTGCGATTTTATCATTCGTAACGATAAACGGATCGTTATTTTGCGAGCCGCGTAGTGTCGAACCTTCAAAACCGCTGCCGAACTCCAGCCCCTTCAGCGCGGGGATGCCGAACAGCGCGCGCGCCAGCAGGTTTTCGATACCGTCGAACATCGGATCGCCCAGACCCGCGGGCAGACCGATTACGGCGCATTCCACAACGCCGCCGA
>DHAH01000002.1:640-928 GCA_002397345.1 Clostridiales bacterium UBA4959 | reverse complement strand
GGCGCATTCCACAACGCCGCCGACCGAGTCAAGCTCCGCGGCAGCGTCCGCGATTTCACGGCGCATCGCGTCGCCCCGGCTGTCATCAAGCGTCGGAAAAGACTTTCGGGAAAGTTCGTCAAACAGCGTTTTGCCGGGGTATAACGGAAAGCGTGTGTCGCGCACTTTTCCGACAGCATCGAGGTGCGCGCCGATATAAATGCCGCGCCGCGCCAAGATTTGCTTCGCGATCCCGCCTACGGCGCAGAGAGGGGCGGTCAGCCGCCCGGAAAAATGTCCGCCGCCGCG
>DHAH01000002.1:0-478 GCA_002397345.1 Clostridiales bacterium UBA4959 | reverse complement strand
CCGGAAAAATGTCCGCCGCCGCGCAGGTCAGCCGTTCCGCGCCACTTGACATACGCCGCATAATCGGCGTGCCCCGGGCGGGGGGTATCAGAAAGCCGCGCGTAATCGCCCGAACGCGCGTCGCTGTTTTTTATAACGACGCACAGCGGTGAGGCGCAGGTCACAACCTCGAGCTCGCCCTCGCCTTTGACGACGCCCGATAAAAATTCCGGCACATCGTCTTCTCGCCGACCCGTGGCGAGCGGCGAATGCCCCGGGCGGCGGCGCGCCATGAACGCGTATAGCTCGGCGAGATCGATAACCTCGCCCGCAGGCAGACCGTCCGCGACAGCGCCGACGGCGGCGCCGTGCGACTGACCGAACACCGAAACTTTAAGTATCTCACCGAATTGGGACGACATGGGCGTATCCTCCAAGCTTATTGTAATCTTCATAAAACGCGGGATAAGATTTCGCCGCGCACCCGGCACCGGTGATT
>DHAH01000048.1:14847-15073 GCA_002397345.1 Clostridiales bacterium UBA4959 | reverse complement strand
GCGGGGTCAGCCCCTCGAGTGCGATTATTTTGATAAGCGGTCTGTAATCAGGCCCGAACCCGTTGTTTTCGGCAAATGTGACGTGCTTTTTCTCACCCGCCCCGGTATATTCGATACGCGAGAAGTGGCAGTGCAGGTTCTGCGCTTTGTCCGCGCCCAGCTTTTCGTCAATCGCGCTGAATACACGCATATAACCGTCGGTGTCGTCTTCCCCGAAGATCGAACC
>DHAH01000048.1:4176-14721 GCA_002397345.1 Clostridiales bacterium UBA4959 | reverse complement strand
CGTCTTCCCCGAAGATCGAACCGTTCTCACGCGCGTACATATGGCCGAAATCGACGACGGGACAGAGCCTTTCATCAAGCGCGCACAATTCGAGCACTTCGTCAAGTGTGCCGAGCTGGTTACGCTTGCCCATCGTTTCAATGCCGAGCTTGATACCGCAATATTCGGCGCCGTCTGTTTCCTCCAGCGCTTTCCACAGCGTGTCGGACGCCAGCCGCATCGCTTCATCGCGGCTGATCTTCGCCGCGCTGCCGCAGTGGATGACAATGATATCCGCGCCCATAAGCGAAGCAGCGTGCAGGCTCTTTTTTATATAACCGATACTCGCCAGCCGCTTGTCAGGCTCGATACCCGACAGGCTGATGTAATACGGCGCGTGCAGCGACATGGCAATACCGTATTTTTTCGCTTCCCTGCCGATTTTGGAAAAGGTTTCGTCCGAGCCGAAAATACCGTTGCCCCCTTGATATTCATACGCGCCCAGTCCGCGTTCTGACAGCCATTTTGGCGCCTCGAATGTGTGTTTGTAGCCCTCTGCGGCGAAGCTGTCCGAGTTGCCGCCCGGTCCGAATAGTGCCGGCATATGTACCTCCGTAAAAATGCAGGGCGGGAGTTTATCTCCGCCGTAATCGTCCAATATCGGCGGGGGCAAGCCCCCGCCCTACATTAGAATTTAATTTTATAAATTTTATAAATCAGCCGCTCTCCGGCACGTTTCAATTTGAACAGCGGTGTCAGCTTGTCCTTTATCGGTTTGACAATTATACCTTTCATGCCCAACCGTTTTGCCGCGATAATATCGGTGAAAATCTGGTCGCCTATCACCGCGCATTCTCCGAGAGCTGCCCCAAGCGTCTGCGCCGCGCGTTTATATGCCTTAACCGACGGTTTGCCGCTGTTATACGAATAAAAATAGTCCAGCCCCTTACAAAAGCGCTCGACACGTTCGCGATTGTTATTGGAAACAAATGCAACCTGAATCTCCGCGCTGCGCAACGCGTCAAGCCATTTAAGCACATCCACGGTCGGCGCGGGATCGTCATAGGTGACAAGCGTGTTGTCAATATCGGCGATCACCGCGCGCATACCTATTGAGTGTAAAAATTCGGGCGTAACTTCGCTGTAATCGCGGAAATAGTAATCGGGCAGAAGATATTTTCCAAGCAAACCGTTTTTCATCGCGTTCCTTATATAATAATAAGCTCTTTCGGCGCGCGTGTGAGATTGACCGCACCGTCCTCGCGGAGCGCGACCATATCCTCGATGCGCACCCCGAATTTACCCTCGAGATAAATACCCGGCTCGACGGTCACGACATGACCCGGCGCCAGCTTTTTTTCTCCCGCCTTCGATACGCGCGGCCCCTCGTGGATCTCCAGCCCGACGCCATGACCCAGCCCGTGTCCGAAGCAGCCCTTATAACCCGCGTTGTCGATGATGTCGCGGGCAATCTTGTCGATCTCAACACCTGTTTTTCCGCATTCAATCGCTTCAAGCGCTGCCGATTGAGCCGCAAGCACCGTGTCATAAACTTTTTTCATCTCCGGCGTGACGCTGCCCACCACTACGGTGCGCGTCATATCCGAACGGTATCCGCCGACTACCGCGCCGAAGTCGAGCGTCAAAAATCCCTGCTCAAGCTTTACATCGCGGGGAACGCCATGCGGCAGAGCGGAGGCTGTCCCCGACACCGCTATGGTATCGAACGCAACACCCTCCGAACCGCGCTTGCGCATTTGATATTCCAGCTCCAGCGCGACCTCGCGCTCGGTCATGCCACGCGTGATATGTCCCAGCGTATATTCCAGCGCCGCCTCGGCGATACGCTGCGCCGCCTCGATGCGCGCCAGCTCGGTCTCGTCTTTATATTCGCGCATATCGTCTATTATCGTGCCGACGGGTTCAAAACGCAGCAGCGGGAAATCGCGTTTCAGCCCCTCAAGATGCGAGCACGTCAGAGCGCGGTCCTCATAGCCCAGCGCCGTCACATGCGCTTCGGCGAGTATCGAGCTGATCTGCGAGGCACGGCTGCCCTCGAACATCAACACTTTATATTCCGTGCACACGGCTTTTTTCGCCGCTTCGATATAGCGGAAATCGGTCAGGAGATACGCGTCGTCCGCCGTTATAAGCACATAACCGTCGGAAAAATCGAAATCGGTCATATATCGGCTCGCAATCCCGGACGCAAGTATTACGGCGTCGCATTTCATACTCGCACGCAGTTTCGTAAGCCGGTCTTTGATTATATCCATAGCAAAATAACCTTTCGTTTGATATTACGATATTTAACACGAATATTTTATCTTTTTTATATGGTTGATTTGTATCCGTTTTGTAAATTAATATTTTTCGACTTTAAATCAATGCCTGATTATGATATAAATATCAGGTATATGTTGTTATTTCCGAGAGGTTTCAATAATGAAGTTTTCACGCATCTGCGCGCTTGCCTGTGCTGTATTAATAACCGGCGCCGCGATTTCGTCCTGCGCCACGAAATGGGACGGTTATGAAAAAACCGACCTGAGCCAATATATCAAAGTCGGCAATTATAAAGGCATCAACATAACGCTGAAATCGAACGAGGTCACCGACGCCGACCTGCAGTCTAAAATCGACGAAATATCGATGCCGTTTAGATATGAGGAAGAAATCGCCGACCGCGCCGCCGAGATCGGTGATTTTGCGAAAATTGATTATGTATCGACGATCGACAATGTCGCCGATTCCAATTTCACGGGCAGCGATACCTCTGTACATATCGGATCGGGCATATTTTTAACCGCGCTTGACGGTGTGGAAAAGTCGCTTACGGGTCACAGAGCCGGCGATATTTATAAAGTAGACGCCACCTTCCCCGAATATTATAAGAATAATTTTATCGATAACGAAGATTTTTATAACGGCAAATCGATCACAATCGAAATCACCGTAAAAAAAATCTATCGCGTCGTTACCCCCGAGCTGACGGACGAGCTTGTGGCAAAAATCACAGGTACCGACAGCACAGTCGAGCAGTATAAAGCGGAGCTGCGCGAACAGTTGGCCGCGGAAAAAGCCGATGACGCCGAGATGCAAAAGAAAATCGACGCCTGGTCGGCGGTTATGGACAGCTCCGAGGTGATAAAATATCCCAAAGAAGAAGTCGATGCCGCGGTAAAAGCGATTGACAGCAATTATACCGATATTGCCAAGCAGATCGACTCCAAGCTGACGCTTGAAGAATATGTTTCGCAATATCTGAATAAAACCATGGAAGATTATAGAGCCGAGGCGCTTTCACTCGCGCAAAACAATGTAGCCGAGCAGATGGTAATGAATTATATCGTTAAAAACGAAAATATTACTGTTTCCGATGAGGAGTATGAAAACGGGCTTGTGGAATTGGCGGCTAAATACGACTTCGAGTCACCCGAAGCGTTTGAAACGCATTACGGGACAAGCCTGATCCGCCAGTCAATGCTGTTTGAAAAGATAATGACATTAATTTTGGAAAACGCGAATATCGGCTGACGGTTTATAATATCGGAGTTTGGGGGGGCTTTTAAAAAAGCCCCCTAATGTAATCAGAGGGGGAGTATAGTATGCCAAGACCGCTTGCGGACAGAGTCCGCCCAGAGCGATTTGACGACGTTGTCGGTCAGCGCCAGCTTGTCGGCGAAGGGGGTGCGCTGCGCCGTATGGCAGCGCAGGGTCATTTTACCAATATGATCTTCTTCGGCCCGCCCGGTACGGGCAAGACTACCGTCGCCGAGATAGTCGCGCGCGAAGCTAATATGAACCTGCACAGGCTAAACGCAACCTCCGCGTCGCTTGCGGATGTGAAAGCTGTGATCGCGGACACCGACAGCCTGTTCGGCAGCAACGGCACGATGCTGTATCTTGATGAAATCCAGTATTTTAATAAAAAGCAGCAGCAGTCGCTGCTCGAATATATGGAGGACGGGCGCATCACGCTGATCGCGTCGACGACCGAGAACCCGTATATCTACGTCTACAACGCTATAATCAGCCGCTCGGCGGTGTTCGAGTTCCGACCTCTGTCGCAGAGCGACATTGCCGTAGCACTGCGAAGGGCGCTTGCATATCTGTGCGAAACTTCCGGCTTAACGAAAACCGCCGATGATGAGGTGATAAACTACATCGCCGCGTGCGGCGCGGGCGACGCCAGACGGGCGCTGAACCTGCTCGAGAACGCATTTTACACCTCGGGCGAAACGCTTGAGCGCGAGGGTATCGAAGCCATGACGCCCAAGGTTATCGGCAATTTCGACCGCGCGGGCAACGTGCATTACGATCTATTGTCGGCGCTGCAAAAATCGATACGCGGCTCCGACCCCGACGCCGCTGTGTTCTACCTTGCCAAAATACTCGAGGGCGGCGATCTGATCGGTGCGTGCCGCAGGCTTCAGGTTATAGCGAGCGAAGATGTGGGGCTTGCCTATTCCGCCGCCGCGCAGATTGTGCGCGCCTGTGTGGAAAGCGCGCGCGAGCTGGGTATGCCCGAAGCGGTGATTCCCCTCTCGCACGCCGCGATCCTCATGGCGACGTCGCCTAAATCCAACTCCGCCTGCGCCGCCTACGGAGCGGCAGCCGCCGACATTGCGGCGGGCAGGGGTCAGGCTGTGCCCGACCACATGCGCCCGTCGCACCAGTTCCAGAATTACAAATACCCGCACGATTACCCGAACCATTATGTTGAGCAGCAGTATCTGCCCGACGACCTTTCGGGCGCGAAGTATTACAAATACGGCGAAAACAAATCCGAGCGCGCCGCAAGCGAATATTGGGAGAAGATTAAAAATAAATAACGTAGGGCGAGAGCTTGCCCCCGCCCTTTAATATTTATTTAATCCATGCCGTTTAGGATCATTTTCATTAATTCTATTTTCTTTTGAGCGGTTTCCGCAATCTCCGGCGCCATTTGTTCTTTTGAAATAATTTTATAATCCTTCATATATTCGAGACATTCCAAAATTGCATTCCCAAAAATGCAGATATTACTTTTCAAGTAGTCGGCAAGATTTTTTCCTTCAAGAAGATTTGACAGTCCTAATGTATATTCGCGACATACATCAAAGGTTGGAAGCTCTTCAATGTATTTCATTGCCCTTGCGTTATCTTTTTTTGTACAATAACGATATACAAGATCGCGAGTGATTTTCGAACGCAGCCTTGTATTTTGGGTTACATCAAGGATTTTCAAATATAAATTAATCGCTTCATCGAGATAATCTGGGTTTTCTTTGTAATTTCCTGTCAGTGCCCATGCCAGCCGGTATTGTAGTTCTTCGTATCCCGGGTAATCCGTAACAGCTTTCCGCAAAAAAGCAAGAGCTGCCGGATATTCATGCGATTCAAACATAATATCGGCTTTATCGCAATATTTTCTTACTTTTTCCACAGTTTTAGTAACATCAACACCGAGCAGTTCGTCTGTCGTCACGCCATAAAAACAAGCGATCACGGTTATTAACGAGATATCCGGATATGCTGCGTTTGTCTCCCACTTGCTGACTGCTTGAAAAGATACGCCAAGGATTTCCGCAAGCTGTTCTTGCGTTAGATCGCGTTTTTTTCGCAACGACTTCATTTTGTCGCCGAAATTAAATTCCATACAGTTTCTCCTTAATAAATGTATTGAACCGGTTCTGGTATAATTATACATCATTTTTAAACGGAATCCATATACACGTATTTGAAGAATTTTCAACCTCCGATAGAGTCATCCGCAAAAATATATCGCAAAAACACGCCATATAATTGTATGGTATATTCATATTGACAATCACGCGTACATAATATATAATTATAAGGCGCAATAATCTTAAACGGAGGTATGCCCAATGAGCACAGTAAAAAGCACGATAAATATAAACAGTGAATATATGGACGAATTAAAATTTCTGGTATCTAAAAACATAATAACTTCACTTACCGAGGGTATAAATCAAAGCCTGGAGTTATTTATAAAGGAAAAGAAAAAAGAACTGTACGAAAAACAACTTGCGGCGGCGGCAAATGATAAAGATTTTCTTGAAAGAACGCTCGGCTGCCAGAGTGATTTTGACAAGAAAGAAAACGGAGCGCCGGGAGAATGGTAAAGAAATGGGAGATATATTTTATTGACCTTGACCCGGCACAAAGCAGCGAACAAAAAGGGATCCATCCTGTATTAATAATCTCAAACGACGCGGTAAATATGCATCTCCCGATATGCACTGTAATCCCGTTTTCATCATACAGGCAAGGAGCAATGATTTATCCTACGGAGGTTTTATTAAAAGTTTCTGAAACCGGGCTGCCTAAAGACAGTATATTAATGATTCAACAAATCCGTACAGTCACGGTTTCACGTTTGAAAAGTCGTTCCATCGGATTGATAAAAGACGACGATGTTAAAAATAGGATTAGCACCGCGTTATCAGAATATTTCGAATTATAACAAAAAGCACCGCCCGGACGAACCCCGTCCGGGCGATTTTATTATTTCGTACAGCGGAACACAAAACAGCCTTTTTCTTTATATACCGTTTCGCAGTTACCGAACACCTCGCGCAGCTTTTTTGCCGCGCTTTCCGCGCCGTGCTTTTTCAGCAGCACGGTATACAGCCTGCCGCCGGTCACAAGATGCTCCGGTGCGCCCTCGTACATGGCGTACATCACATCTTTGCCCGCATGAATGGGTGGATTTATGACGATTGTATCGAAACAACCCTCCACCGCGGAATAACAGTCGGAAACAAACGCCCGTGTCACAACGCCGTTGAGCTTAGCGTTCTCCTCTGTCAGCCGAACCGCGCGGGGGTTTACGTCGACTTGCGTTACGTCCAAACCATATTCACCGCCCAGCAGAATGCCTATGCAGCCATAACCACAGCCCATGTCGAGCAGTCTGCCGCGCGGTTTATCGCGGCGCGGCAGGTCGATGTGCCGCAGCATAAGCGCGGTGTTGCCGTCGATAGCGTCGGGCGAAAATACGCCCGCGTCAGTGACAAAGGTGTATTCCCGCGATTTAAAATAATACGTGAATCTTTTCGGGTTGGAGGCGAGTGTTTCGTCGTCGATAAAATAATGACTGCTCATATCATTTCCATATATAACATATAACGTTTTATTATAGGGCGAGGGTTTACCCCTCGCCGATTGTGTTTTCGCGGCGGGGGTTTGCCCCCGCCCTACGTTATTCTGCCTGATTGTTATTTTTAGCCCTGCGTTTTTTGCGCCTGCGCACTATTCCGGTGATAATAAGCACTGCAACCAATATTATTACCGCCAGCACCAGCAGCGTGGGCAGCGAATAAACCAATCCCACCGAGAAGTTTTGGAAATCCCGGACGAAATTTTCCCACGATTCACCGAAGGAGATCGCGATCCGCTCACCGAAGGTTTTCGGTTTTTCGATTATCTTTTGATACTCGACAACCTCTTGCAGATTGATTGTTACCGTCGCCATTTCGACCGATTTGTCGTACCGCTGGATCTGGGAGTTATAGCTTTCGATCTGATAGCGCACCTGCGACAGCTTATCTTCGAGCTGGAGCATATATTGCAGCTCCGTCGCGCCCTCGAGCATCGCCAGCAGGCGTTTTTCCTGCGTGACAAGCGAATCGAGCCGCGCTTTCGCGTCGAAATACGAATCGGTTATATCCGTCGAGCTATCCTGTCGGCTGAGTACGTTGAAGCTGCCTGATAACTTGCCTACATATGTGTCGAGCGAGCTCGCCGGAATGCGCAGGGTGTAGCTCGCGTTGCGTGTCACCGTACCGCGTTCGTTATAGCTCTTGCCCGTCACATACGACGATTCCACATAACCGCCTTCCGCTGTTGTCATCGCGATAAGATTTGCGGTCGCGTTGTCAAATTCTTTGGTTTCGAGGCTCAGCGCGACAGTTTTAATTATCTTGCGTGTGTCGTCGACGTCAGCGGCGCCTGTAGCATTAACTGTGTCGCGGAGCCCGCCTTCCGGAGCCGCGTTAGATGCCGAGCCGGTCGTAACGGTGTAATTACCGTCGTAACCGCCGGCATCTGCCATTTCACCGCGAGCCGATTGCGGCGACGATTTGTCGTTCGCCGCGCAGCCGGATATAACCGTGAGTACGGCCAGCGCAGCGAACAGCAATGCAAATATTCGTGTGTGTTTCATGGCGATTCTCCTGTTATGTTAATAATATAATCTCCATGCATGCGGGTGGTGTTGGAGGGTATCAAGCCCTCCAACACATCTTTTGTTCCCTATATCATCTTCGCCAGCGCCGCTTCGATCCCGATAAGCGTGTCACGCCAGCGTTCGAGCTTCGCGCGCTCGGCTTCGATTACTGCCGCGGGCGCTTTGGAGGTAAAACCTTCGTTTGACAATTTTCCTTCGATGCGTTTTATCTCATTTCCGGCGTTCGTTTTCTCTTTTGTCAGGCGTGCGCGCTCCGCTTCGAAGTCAACCATCTCGGCAAGCGGGATATATACCGTCGCGGAGCCAGTTACAATTGTCACAGCGTCGGCGCCGATATCCGCGTGGTCCGCTTCGGAGGATCTGAATATCACCTCGGACGCGTAAGCGAGCTTGATGAAAAACGCGGAATTCTGCTCGCCGAACGCGGCGCTGTTATCGGAATAGATATACAGCCGCGATTTCTTTGACGGCGGCACGTTCATTTCCGAGCGGCGGACGCGTATGGCGCGGATTGCTTCAATAACGGCGCTCATGTGTTCCTCATCGGCATCGAAGCGGAGCACGTCGTTCTTACGGGGGTATGGCGCGATCATGATGCTGTCAGACTCATGAGGGAGCGCGAGGTAAATTTCTTCCGTGATAAACGGCATGAACGGGTGGAGCAGCTTCATTGTTTCGCGCAGCACATAAGCGATAACATTCTGAGCCGTGAGGTTCGAGGTTGTTCCTTTATCGGCAAAACGCGGCTTGAGCAGCTCGATATACCAGTCGCAGAATATATCCCAGATGAAATCGTACAGTTTTGACAGCGCGACGCCCAGCTCATACGCGTCAAGATTAGCGCGCACCTCGCCCGTCAGTCTGTCAAGCTTCGAGAGTATCCAACGGTCTTCAAGCGCAAGCTCGTTTGCGTCGGGCAGCTTGATTTCTTCGATATCAAGATTCATCAGTACAAAACGCGCCGCGTTCCAGATTTTATTGTTGAAATTGCGAGCGGCCTCGATCTTTTCGTCGGAGAAACGCATGTCATTGCCCGGCGAGTTGCCCGTCGCAAGCGCAAACCGGAGGGCATCGGCGCCGTATTTATCGATCACATCGAGCGGGTCGATGCCGTTACCCAGCGATTTTGACATCTTACGTCCCTGCGCGTCGCGTACCAGCCCATGTATAAAGACGTCAGGGAATGGTATTTGTTCCATCGAAAATAATCCCATGAAGATCATTTTTGACACCCAGAAGGTGATGATGTCATATGCCGTCACGAGCACTGAGGTAGGGTAAAAATCGCGCAGATCGGCGGTTTTCTCCGGCCAGCCGAGCGTCGAGAACGGCCACAGCGCGGACGAGAACCATGTGTCGAGCACATCCTCATCCTGCGTCACGTTCGACGAGCCGCACTTGGGACAAACGGTCACATCGTTCTCCGACACCGTCAGCTCGCCGCAATCGGCGCAGTAAAATGCCGGAATGCGGTGCCCCCACCACAGTTGACGCGAAATGCACCAGTCGTGGATGTTTTCCATCCAGTTAAGATAGTTTTTTGAAAAGCGGTCAGGAATAAAACGGATTTCTCCCTCTTTCACCACTTTAATCGCCGGCTCCGCAAGGGGTTTCATCTTCACGAACCACTGTTTTGACGCCAGCGGCTCTACAACCGTGGAGCAGCGGTAGCAATGTCCGACGTTATGGCTGTGTTTCTCGATTTTCACAAGATAACCGCCCGCCTCGAGGTCGGCGACAACGGCTTTACGCGCCGCGAAACGCTCCAGCCCCTTATATTTGCCGCCATTTTCGTTTACATGGGCTTTTTCGTCGAAGATGTTGATCTGCTCCAGCCCGTGGCGCTGACCCATCTCGAAGTCGTTGGGATCGTGGCAGGGCGTGACCTTCACGCAGCCCGTACCGAACGCGCTGTCGACGTATTCATCGGCGAACACGGGTATGGCGCGGTTCACCAGCGGCAGCAGGACGTTTTTTCCGATGATGTTTTTATACCGTTCGTCGTCGGGATACACCGCGACGCCCGTATCACCGAGCATAGTTTCTGGGCGGGTCGTCGCGACGGTCAGATATTCGCCTGTCGGCTTGCCGTCATCCCCCAGAATCGGATATCTGATGTGCCAGAAGCTGCCCTCGAGCTCTTTATGCTCGACCTCGGCGTCGGACAGCGCGGTGTTGCAGCTCGGACACCAGTTAATGATGCGCAGTCCGCGGTAGATAAGCCCTTTGTTATATAGGTCGACGAAGGTTTTCCGCACTGCAGCGGGCAGGCTGCCCGACATAGTGAAGCGCTCGCGCGTGAAATCACACGACGAGCCGAGCCGCTTGAGCTGGTTTATAATAGTGCCGCCGTATTTTTCTTTCCACTCCCC
>DHAH01000048.1:529-4076 GCA_002397345.1 Clostridiales bacterium UBA4959 | reverse complement strand
GTTTTTCTTTCCACTCCCAAACCAGCTCCGTAAACTTTTCGCGCCCTAAATCGTGGCGGGTTTGACCACGCTCTTTACGCAGCATTTCTTCAACCTTGATCTGTGTTGCGATGCCCGCGTGGTCGGTGCCGGGTATCCACAATGTGCGGTAGCCCTGCATGCGTTTCGCGCGGATGATTATATCCTGGAAGGTATTGTTGAGCGCGTGACCCATGTGGAGCTGACCTGTGACGTTGGGCGGCGGAATCACAATGGTAAATGACGGTCTGCCGTCGGGCTCGGCAGAGGGGGTAAAATACCCGCTTTTTTCCCAGCTTGCGTATATACGCCCCTCAAGCTCGGACGGGTCATAGGTTTTTGGAAGCTCTCGTTTCATAATAACCACCTTTTTAATATAATTGAAATAGAAATGAAATAAAAAAAGTCCCGCGTGTAAAAATTTACACACGGGACGCATAATTGCGCGGTACCACCCTTGTTTCGCGGCAAAAGCCGCGCGCTCTGCCGCAGCGATATTTTAAATCGAGATTTAAAAATGAACTTTTAAATCTTTGATGTAAAATGAATTACTGCGCGCCGGTGTAA
Source organism: Clostridiales bacterium UBA4959 (assembly GCA_002397345.1). Classification (GTDB taxonomy): domain Bacteria; phylum Bacillota; class Clostridia; order Oscillospirales; family CAG-272; genus DTU078. Next base: position 3,491 of record DHAH01000048.1, on the reverse strand, counting down.
CGTCCGGCTTACACGCCGCTGACTACAGCGCGATTAAATCAACCGCGTTTTCATCGGCGGAGGCTCGAAGGCGACTTCGGCGGGCTTCGGATACGGCACTTTCAGCCATTTTGGTGCCAGCTCTCTGTAAATGGACAAATGATAACGCAATTTGTCCTTAAAGCGAAGGGACCGCGTACTGCTCCTTGTCGCTGCCTTTATATATATCTATATATTATAGTATATCACCGTTTTTATGCGTTGTCAATATTTATTTTTTATTACGGCGGCGGACGGTTTCTTCTATATAAATTTTATACCGCGCATGCGGTTTATCGCCGCGTATAACTCTATTTTGCGCGGCAAATTTAAAAACCGCTCCATCGTGGTAAAAAAGCTGCTGTGAATAGCGTCCAACCCCTCTGTTTCCAGTTCGGCGTATAGCTTTTCAACCGCCGCGTCTAAATCCACCGTCGGCGTATTCACTTCGTTTTCGAGCTTGCGCAGCATAAACGCCAGAGCGTTCCGCTGCGCGTCGGTTATGATATCGTGCAGCATCCGCGTGTCGAGCCGTTCATCTCCGATGAAAATGAAGCCTGTCTCCGACGCTTCCAGCCGCTCGGCGCCGCTGCCCTCGGGATAAGGCGTAAAGCCCTCCGCGCACAGTGTGCGCTGATATTCCCAGTTAACCGGCGCGGGAGGTGACTGCGGTTCTCCATAATCGGCGAAGATTTGTGCGGCGCGCCGTGTCACGTCGGAGATTACAAATTCGTCCATCATATAGACCCTGTCGGCTACGCAAAGATATTCGCCGCTGCCGCCGATTACGAGAATTGTCGACACGCCGCGCGACATATACAATTCGCGCACGCGATCGGTGAAGGGCGTGATAGGTTCGCGCTCGATCAGGCGCTTCATCATCTTGTCGCGGATCATGAAATTTGTCGCGCTGCGATCCTCGTCAATGAGCAGCAGGCGCGAGCCGGACCTCACCGCTTCCATGATATTCGCCGCCTGACTGGTCGAACCCGACGCGCGGTCACATGAAAAATCGCATGTGTCGCCGCCGGGCAGCCATTTAATAAACGGCGAGATATTTACGCGCTTGACGCTGCGCCCGTCCTCTGCGGAAATCGTGACGGCGCTGTCGTCGGTTATGCACAGCTCGCGTCCGTCACCCTCGCGGTGGTCGTAAATCCCGGCCGCAATAGCGTCGAGCAGCGTCGATTTGCCGCTGTAGCCGCCGCCGGTCAGCACCGTCACACCGCGTTTTATCGCCATGCCGCGCACGCCGCAGATCTCGGTTTCGTCCTCCGGCACCGATTTGAAAGGCACCGCGCCCTCCATGGGTAAATCCGTGCTTTTGGAGCGGGGCAATACGCTGCCATTCGCGATAAACGAGCAGTATTCACTACTCTTTAGCCACGCGCGGATCGCCGCCTGTTTTTCGGCAAGCGACAGCGCCCTCTCCAACGCCGATATATCAAAACACGCCGTAAATTCATCAACCGCGTCGGGCAGGTCGCGGCAGAGCATCTGCATGGTTTTACGCAGCCTTTTTCGCGGGAGCTGCACCTGCATTCTGACGCACAGGCACAGGCGCGGCGGTTTAAGCTCGTCGGGTGTTTTAATATAAACGGTGCTGCCACCGCCGTTTATATAATCTTTGCACCTGCACAGCGCGAAATATGAGGAGTTTCGAGGTAAAACCTCGCCGCCGGGCGAATAAAGATAATATCTTCCGCTTTCAGTATCGGGGCGGCTGCGGTTGTACAGTTCCTCATTGAGCGCGTCGACGAACGGTTTAAACGCGCGCAAACAAAAATCAGCGGCGGCTGTTCTATTAATCGGACTGTCTTTTATACCGAGCTGTTCCGCCGGAATGGCGATAATCACCGTCGGCTTGTCAAGCGCGAGCTTGTGCGTTCGCTCAAAAGTATACCCCACCTCGCCGTGGAAATATGTCGGATCATATTGCTCCGTGGGCGGCACATTGTCGGGCGTCACCACGCTCATGAAGCCCTCGTACATCGTTTTATACGAACTTTCATTCTGCTCCATTGCCAGCAGTTTGGATTTTAAACGTTTTATAAGCATTATCTCCTTTTTAAATAAAAAACGGCGCGTATCCGAAAACGGATACGCGCCTTTAAAAAAAGCGTAATTGCGGGTTTTATAAATCATTATCCCAGCGTCCGAAATCGAAAATTATGTTGTTCATATCGGACACCTCTCTTCTGGTAATAATTTTATTTGTATGCGATGATATTTTATCACACATGTTACGCTATGTCAACGGAGAAAATGGTTATAATAATTATTCCCGGCAGGAAATGGGGGTGGTCACTGCCCCCAACCGTATCTCCCGTTCCCCGTAATCTCCGCCGCGCGTGCCGCGAGCGCGGGTTTGGTGTTATCGGTTTTACCGTCCAACACCTCAAAAAATAGCGTGTCTATCAGTTCTCCCATTCCGATGCCGGGCGGCACTCCCAGCGCTATAAGGTCATCGCCGTTGATTTCCAGCGCCAAACGCGACACGCACTCGCCCGACTCCATTATCTCGTCCGCGACTTCAAGGGCGTGTCGATAATCCGAAGCTTTATCGATCTCGCCCGCCGTTTCCGCCGCCGCTATATGCAGCTTTAAAAACGCCGCCGCTCTTTCAGGCGACAATTTGGCGATGAAGCGTCTTATCGCCGCTCGCGAAAATTCCATAAGCTCGGGCTCGCGGATCAGCGCGACCGTGTTTTCTCGCGTCAAGCGGTCAGTTTTAAGTCTGCGCATTATGTTGTCCGCGGTTTTAGCGCTTATTTCCCTGTCCTCTCCGACTTCGCGGAACAGCGCCGCCAGCCGCAGCCAGACCGGTTCAGGTTTAACTTTTGAAATAAATTTCACCGTCCCGACCCGGGACACGACAGCCAGCGCACGGCGCAGCGCGTCGCCGTGCAGACTGTCCGGGCGGCTTGCCATCTCCATAAACTCG
>DHAH01000048.1:0-385 GCA_002397345.1 Clostridiales bacterium UBA4959 | reverse complement strand
AAACTCGGGCAGCACATGCGCGTAGGCTTGCCGGAATTTATACAGATATTTTTCGGCATATTCGCCGTCGATCGTTCCGACAAGCTCGGTATATATCCGCTCCGCCGAAATGTTTTTAAGCAGCTCCGCGTTTTTAATCATCGCCGACGCGGTCGCGGGTTCGGGTTCGAGATCGTAGACCGCGGCGAAACGCACGCCGCGCAGAATACGCAGCGCGTCCTCGCTAAACCGCGCGTCCGGATCTCCGACGGCGCACAGAACGCTGTCACGCAGATCACGCGCCCCGTCGAAGGGGTCAACCAACCCGCTTTCGAGAGAATAAGCCATTGCGTTAACGGTAAAATCACGGCGTGACAGGTCGCCCTCGATATTGTCAGTAAAACTC
>DHAH01000066.1:371-11446 GCA_002397345.1 Clostridiales bacterium UBA4959 | reverse complement strand
CCGTTCACCGTCGCCCCCGACGCACCGTTCACCGTCGCCCTCGACGCACCGTTGTTTTCCGACAAAATCATATAAATCGCAATAAACGCCACATAAACCGGCGCGTCCTCTTTGACGAGCAGCGTTAAAACGCTGAAAATATACACTCCGGCGTATTTGCGGCGCTCTAAAAAATATAGTGTCCACAATATCAGCGGCGCGAGGAAACAGTTTTCGTGGATATCGTAAAAGCAGCCGCCCGAAAGCGACGGAAACAGGCAATATATAACCGAAAATGCGAAGCCGTATTTATCTGACAAGCCTTTTTCTTTACACAGCAGGAAGATCGGCGCCACGCCCGACGCCAGTATGACCGCCTGCGCGATCTGAAGCGTGACCGGCGAAGGGAATAACGCGTAAAACGGCAAAATCAAATAATAAATCGGGCTGACATGCACGGCGAAGTGTGACAGCAGCCCATCCCGCTCGCAGGTGACAAGCGGCGCGAATTTAGTCTGCATGTTGTAAAACATGTTGACAAAGATGCCGAAATCAAAATTCGGCGTCGAATAAGTGAGGTAGCGCAGTGCGGTCAGCCCGCCTGTAAAAATAACAAACAGCAGCGCAGCTCCGACCGCGCCGAATATCCATACGCGGCGCGGCAGTTTTATCGCCGTGAGCTTATCGCCGACTGTTTGTTCGGCATAGATAAACGCAATTGCCGACGCGCCGGCGATAGCGGTGATGACAAACGCGTCGCGGCTTTCATACGAAACCAATAGCGCATAAGCAAATACCGAAACCGCCAGCGCCGCGCGGTCAACGTTTTCGTTCCGCGTGCGCAGGTGTATGACAGTCAATAACACATACGAGGTCACAAACAGCGCCGCCATGATAACAACGTTCACCGACGACGCGTATAAGGGTGAGAGCAGTCTGCCCGCTCCGCCCGGCAATCCCATTATAAAACACGCACAAAACCACGCGGTTATGGCGCGCGCAAAATATATGCCTATACTTTTCACTCCATTTTTCTATATCACATTTATATTTATCAAAAATATTGTATTATACACCTATTTTACCATACGCGCGGCGACATTTCAAGCGTTGGAGCGGATAATACTGTTTAAAAAATACGCTCGAATAATACGGCATTGTATATTTTATATCGCTGTGCTATAATGTGCTCACTGATACAAATAATATTTAATATGGGGGCTATAATGGATAGACTTACCGGTAAAGAACGGTTTATTAAAACGTTGAAACGGGAGAAAATCGGCGGGCGCGTGCCGACCTTCGAGCTTGTGTTCTTCCTCACAATGGAAGCGCTGGGCAAGGTTCATCCCTCGCAGCGCAGCTACGGGCAGTGGAACCAGATGAGCGCCAAGGAAAAGCAGGCGCTGATCGACGACACCGCCGATGTACTTATCCTTACCGCGCAGAAATATCATCACGACGCCATTTTCGTTCATGCGAATCCGGGTGATTTCGAGAACCAGCTCCGGCTCTTCGAATCGATAAGAAAAAAGTCGGGCGATGAATATTTTCTGATGATACACGGTGACCCGACATTTTCCATGCCCGACGGCGGCAGTATGTTCGATTTCACCGCGCGGCTTTATGAAGATCCGGAGGGCATGAAGGCGGACGCCGAGTGTAATTTAAATTATTACCGCAACATGGCGGAGCAGCTTGACAAACGCGGTCACCTCATCGACGGCTTCGCGCTGTGCTCCGACTACTGCTTCAACGTCAACCCTTTCTTCACACCCGATATGTTCGGTGAATTCATCGCGCCTTACCTTAAGGCGATACTCGACGACTACCGCGCGCTCGGATTTTACTCTATCAAGCACACTGACGGCAATATTATGCCTATCGTCGAGCAGATGGTGCAGTGCGGGCCGGACGCGCTCCACTCGCTCGACCCGCAGGGCGGCGTTGATCTGGGCGTTGTTTCCGATATGTACGGCGACCGTGTCGCGCTGATAGGCAACGTCAACTGCGGGCTGCTTCAAACAGGCACGGAGGAGGAGTGCATAGCCGACGTGCGCCGCTCGCTGAGCGACGGTATGAAGCGGGGCGCCGGATATATATTTTCGACTTCCAACTGCGCCTATACGGGTCTGCCGCTTGAGCGGTATGAGCTGATGAACAACATTTGGTATGATGAGGGCATATATAAAGATTAAAAAATAAAGGAGCGTGACCATAATTATGAGGCTGTTCGTCGCCGTTCTCTTCACGCCTGAGATTATAGCCGAGCTGTCCGCCGCCACCGACAGGCTGCGTAATGTCGCGGTATCGGGCAATTTCACGCGCCCGGAGAATCTGCACCTGACGCTGGCGTTCCTGGGCGAAACAAGCCGAGCCGACGCGATCCGATCCGCAATGGCAAAAGCGTCGCCAAAGCCGTTTACGCTCACTCTCTCGCACTTCGGGCGGTTCAAGAACACGGGCGGCGACATTGTCTGGGCGGGTCTGCGCGAGGACAGCGCGCTGTCCGATTATGTCGAGCGGCTTTATTTCGCGCTGCGCGGCGAGAACTTCAGGCTCGATGAGCGCGGCTTCAAGCCGCACATAACGCTCGGGCGCGAGGTTGTGCTAAACGCGCCGCTCGATATACCGGTAAACCCGCTGTCGATGGAGTGCCGCAAAATTTCGCTGATGAAATCCGAGCGGCTCGGCGGTCGAATTTGCTATACGGAAGTCGACTCGGTGAGCATATAATAATAAGATTTTATAATTAACAACGGCGGGGGTAAATCCCACGCCGTGTGATTGAAGATAAACCATTTTTTAATAATAGTTCGTTATAAAAAGCAGCCGCCTTTATGGGAGAGGGACCCATAAAGGCGGCACAAATATGCACATACAACAAGTATCAGAACGAATTATATTATAATATTTGTTTGAAAAGTCTTTGCACAGCTTTCTTCAGAAAGCGCGTTCTCTTTCAATTGGACTTTGTCTTCAGTCTGACGGCGGGGGTAAATCCCCCGCCGTGTGATTTTATTCGTTTGTTTTAGTCTATAACCGCATAAACGGTCGGCATTTCTCGCGCGTTCCAGCTTGTTTTAAGGTAATCCTTTTGGCACATTATCTCTACCGACGCACCGATAACATCGTCAAACATCCGCATACAGATAATCCCGGGAACCTGCTGGATGACGAAGAATTTCGCCAGCTTCAGGTTGCGGTAAAAATAGTTGTTGTCGCTTTTTTGGGCTGGTAAATAATCGAGAAATCGAAGCTCTCCCTCGTCAAGAGTACCGTCGCTGTAACTCATAGAGCAAAAGTTTATAATACTTCTCGGCGATTCATCGCCCCAGACGAACGCTTTGTCGCCAAACGCCGTTTGTGGGAAAGGTATATTCTCATTGATTTTCCCGAAGAGAAAAACACACGCCACGTATGTTATATGCCACATGAATGAATTCTTTGACATATCATGCATATGAAAACCTATACTTCTGATTTTATTTTCGTTTTCGGTAATAAAGCCATGGATTTTATCCGCGATAGCTTCCTGCTTTTTTTCGATTTTAGAGGTAACCTCCAATTTCAATTCATCTGTGAAGATGATGATATTGGTTTTGTATCTGCCACTCTTTTGAATAAGCAAGCCCGCTTTTTCAAGCGTTTGTATCTCACCCTCAAGATACGGTAGAGCGACACCGATTTGCAGGCTTATTTCCTCTGCCGTGAGACTATCGTTATAGCACGCCCACAGGATGTTCTGAGGTATTCTTTTGCCTTCGGTTATGTTCCAAAAACGGTTTGGACCCTCGCCCATGTATAAAAGCGATAAATTTTTGGGGTTATAGCTTTGCTCGCCGTAATTCCTTTCCATATCCATGCCCTCTTTCAATATTTTTCTTGCTTTAAACAGCAAGTATTTTACCATGCTTTCGCTGATACCGAGGATAGCTGAAATTTCGGCACAGGATTTACTCTCCACATAGTAGAGTATAGCCGCCTTGCGATATTTTTCCGAAAGCAGCGCAAGCTCGCGTCGCAGCAGATATATGTCGTCGTTTGCGCCGACGTCATAATAATCCGTATTGTCTGCCATATCGTCAGACAGCTCGCAAATGTTGTTTTTCGCTCTCTTACGACACCACATAGCGTAGACATTACCCGCCACAGCCCACATAAAACCGTAAAACGCCTTATCGTCACGGATATTGCAGGCGCTTTTGACAAGCTCCGCGATAATGTCCTGTGCTAAATCTTCCGCGTCATATCTGTCCCGCGTCCGAGCCACGCAATATGACATTATGGATTTAGAGACATCCGCTATCTTTTCGTCAAAACCTGTTTTGTCCAAAACTTCACCTCCTCTTGCGTTTTTCAGAAGCGCTTCTATAATGTATAGTTGCACGAATATGGGTTTGGTTAAATTATATCATAAATTTTTTTGATAATCATCCCCCCAGACGCCTTTTTTTCGTTTTTTGGGCGCGGGTATTGACAAAACATGCGCGAGTGTGGTATAATAGGCGCACGATTTAAACATGAGATATTATTCCATGGTGCGGTGCGCAATGCGAAGAATCTTCACATAAAAAGCGAAGAAACTTCGCATGAAAAAACGCTTGCGCGTTTTCTTGCGATTTTATGGTATAATAACGCTTATCCTGTAGATAATCTATATCGTGGAGAGATGGCTGAGCTGGTCTAAGGCGCACGACTGGAAATCGTGTGAACGCTAATACCGTTCCGAGAGTTCGAATCTCTCTCTCTCCGCCAAAATTACAACCAAAAAAAGATGTCCTGCGGTGAAAGCCGCAGGACATCTTTTTTAGTTTTTCGGGGGGCATCCATAAAAATCTCGTCAATATAAAGCACATGATTAATACGGTCGGCACGGGAAATATAAGGGGGAGCACTTCGCACTCCTCCTTTTCGCTTCGCCCGGATTAGGATCCGCTCCGGACGAACACTATGTAAAATACAAACGACGCCGCAGACATCACACTCGCGGCGAGCATAAGGCTCGGCACTCCGAAAAGGTTTACAAACCCGCCCGCCGCAATGCCCGCGAGCGCGCGCGGGGCGTATGTGCCCAAACCGTATATAAAGTTCATAACCTTTGATCGCCTGCCGCGTTCGTAATTTTCCGTTACATAAATCAGAATCGAATAGGTCAGCAGCGTGATTCCGAACCCCGTCACAGCCGAGGTGATTATTATCAGAGCAGATGAGCGGAATACCATATACGACGCCATGCGCAGCATGCTGAGCGTCAGCCCGATCAAGAGCATATATTTAATACCCAGCCGCTTGACGATTTTATCGTAAAATAAAAACAGCGGAATTTCGCCTATGACCGTAGCCATCACTACCGCCGCCCAGGAGCTTTGGGGCAGTCCGAGCGTCGAGGTCAGGTATTCGGGATAATAAATCAGCACACAAGCAAACGAAAAGTTCGCGACAAAAGCCATGAGCAGCATCATTATCAGCTTGCGATCATGAAATACAACGGAGTAAAATCGGCGGTCTTTGCGCTGCTCCGCCGGCGTGTGGGTTTCGGCAACGTTCTTTTTCTCCGCTGTCCGTTCGGGTACAGGGAACACCGAGACGGCGCAAAGCGCGGTTACAAGCCCGTATGCGACGAAGATGAAGTTGATGTCGCGCTGCGTTATCGGCGCGATCGCAAGCGGTAGCAAACCGTAGAACAACGTGCCGAAAATCCTGCGCCTGCCGTAATCGGCACCGGAAACCGCGCAGCCTTCCACAGAAAGCAGGTCGTTAAGCCCCGTCAGCGGCGAGAAGAAAAACATGAATATCAAAAGCGAGACAGCCATCGACCAGAACGACCTCGAAAACCCGAGCATCGCGAAGCCCACCGCCGAACCGGCTGTGACCGCGAGGAACACGCTTTTGCGCGAGCGGGCGCGGTCGGCAAGCATCCCCCACAAAAAGGGCGCTGCCATCGCGACGATCGGTCCGATCGACAGCAGCAGCCCCGTTTCAACCGTGCCATGGTATGTGCGGATATAAATTTGAGAAAAATTATTGTAAATTGAAGACAGCCCGTAAGCGGACGCGTTGAGCGCCGACATCGCGAGCGTGTCTGTGCGGATATGCGGTTTTGTCACATGAATTTATACGGCGTCCCTTTCAAACGGCTGTATTGCGTACGGATAATATTATAACCGAGCGCGTCCGAAATTGCCATGAATTAATCATGAATTTTACAAGTTTCGCCGCGATTTGCTTTGAAAGTAAAGTATTAATGGACAATTACCGTTTTTTATACCAAGTATCCGCTTTCGCGCGCGGGTCGGCGTCCTGCGGGATAAGTTCGCTTTCGCGCATGTGTGTTATTCCGAAAGCCCTGATGTCGCATAACAGAGCTTCGTTCTCCTCGGGCGTTAAAAATCCGCAGACGCTCTTATAAACTCGAAGCTGCACCCTCGACCGGCGCACATGGGACAGCGTCGGCTCGTCGGCCGCCTCCGCTTCCGCGGCGTCCCACAGCTTGTCGAACCGCTTAACCAGTTCCGCGTCGGGCGGGATTATTTCGGGCGGTTTCATATAGGGCCCCATATGGATTTTTTCGGCGGCGTCGGAGGTCAGGTTTATAAATTCATCGATGTTCCGCCATCCGGAGCCGTAATAAGCCGACATAAATTCGGCGTAATATTCCTTCCAGTCGATATACGGGTCACGCAGCGCCGCGGCGTGCAGGTATGACCGCAGCTCGCCGAATTCGCCGCTCATGGATTCGTAGTTGCCCTCGTCGAACAGCCCGACGACGTGCTTTTCATACATCCAGCGGATATTCGGGACCAGCGTGCGGATGTTGGGGAACGGCGCATGATAAAACAGGAAGTCGGTTGTGTAGTTCCACACATACAGCCGCTTGCAGATTTTTGACCAATCCTCGAGATCGCGGGCGAACGACTTCTTTTTAGAAAACGACCATTCCGTACCCGAATCCGGGCAGTTTTCGAGCGGATGCGAAAAACAGCACTCGATGGAGCATAACCGGATTATCACGTTATCTCTCGGCGTAATTCCGACCGGCGCCTGACGCGTATATTGGTAGGCAAGCGTATCGACCGCGACATCCGGGAACTCATCCGCGATCGCGTCGGCGATTGAATTTACAAACGGCAGCAGCGTACCCATGTGGGAGTTAGCGCGCTCGTCGGCTTCGCGACAGCGCTCGCATTCACAATAGCCCGCGCAGTCGTTCTGCGAAACGGAGATAATGCGGCATTCGGGGTGTCTGCGCAGCTCCGCGCGCACGTTGTCCGTCGCTATGCGCAGCACGTCGGGATTCGACAGGCATAGCTGGCTGGTCTCGCGTTTACCGCCTGTAAAGGCGTAGTATTCGGGATGGTCGGCGAAATATTTTTCGGTTGGGAGCAGGGTGCTAAAAGTATGCACGAACAGCGCGTAGCCCACGCCCCCGCCGTATTTTTCGCTCATATGGCGGACATAATTGCCGTTGACCGAATTTTTTGCGCTCCAACTTTCGTCGAACGCGCAGTGCCAGAACACGTCGCGGTATTCATACGCGGGGCAGCCGCTCAAGGTGAAATCGTCGGTAAGGTCAAGCCCCGGCAGGCGGGGTATAAACTCGGTGTCAGCGGCGAAAAATCTGCATCCGCAGACGTCGCGGAGCAGGGCGTATACACCGTAAAGCGTTCCTCGCGGCGAGCCGCTGGCTATTATCAGCCGGTTTCCACCTTCCGTGCGGAGATTATAGCCCTCTCCCCGCAGCGAGGAGTCCAGGGCAAGCTCAATAGTGACGCCGGTTCTGTCGTTTGTACCGGCGAAGATGATACTAAAATATTTTTGCAGCTCGTCGCGCGCTGTAACAAGCGCCTGCGGGGCAGCATCGGGCAGGGTCACTCGGAAATTTTCGGTGATAAGCACGGATAAGAACCCCCAAATTATTATGGTTATAATATTTTAATCTTGTATTTAAATTCGATTATAAACTCTATAAAAAATCCGCGCCAAAAGCTTGAATATATGGGTTTTGATGCGGATATTTTTTATTAGTTATCGAATTTTAGTGTTATTTCCACCAGATATCGGTGTCACATATCATGTCCCAATAGCGTATCCAAAAGCATGTGTGCGAACATCCGGTGCATTTCTCTCGTGGGATGGTTTATGTGATTGGATAATAACAACGTCGTATCGACCCCGGCGGCGGCGAGCGTTTTCCACCGCGCGTAGCAGTCGCAAACCGGGATACCCATTTCGACGCACAGCGAGCGCGCTCCGTCCATGTAAGCGTCCATAAGCCCGTCGTTTTGGAGCCGCGCCGTTGTGTCGGCTACCTTTTTGCCAAGCTCGCCGCATTTATCGGAAACATACGTGTTCATCATGTTGGGCGTCATGAAAACCGTTTCTACGCCGGCGTTTTTCAGCGCGGCGAATATCGAGCGCAGCGCTGACAGATAACGTTCCAGCCCGTTATCGCCGCCATGCACGTCGTTCAATCCGAAACATACCGCGCACAGGTCGGGCTGATACCGCAGCACATCCCGCTCCAGCCTTTCAGCGCCGCCGGGGGCGCTGTCGCCGCCTATGCCGGCGTTGATAACATTAATCGGAGCATTGGGAAAAAGAATATTCAGCATTTCTTTCAGGCGGTTGTGGTAAACCGCCGCGTAATCGTTGATACCCACAAATCTGTCGCCGTAATCTTCCAGCTCGAAGCTGCCGTGAGTAACACTGTCGCCTAAAAAGGCCAGCGTCACATGCCCGCCGGAAAAAAAATCGGCGTTGTGGTCGGATAAACGTTGCAGGACTCTCATTTTTTTCACCTGTATTTATTTAAAAATAAATTTATACCGTAACCGTAAACGAATTTTTTCCCGCGGCAAGCTGATGCCCGTTATATTCGGCTTTAACACCGTCCGGCACGCTTATTTCCAACATAACCGCACCGCCGTGCGTCCGCTCCCAGTTCACCGAAATACGTCCGCCTGGAGTGTCGCGGTATCCGGAGCAGCTGTCAAGTCCGGCGACAAACTTCGGCGCGAGCTTCACGACGCCGAATCCCGGGCGCTCGGGGTCGATGTTTATGCCGACAAGCGTTTTCATTATCCACGCCATGAAATCGGAATACATATGGTGGTTGTGGGAAGTGTCACCCTGCCACAGCTCCCAAAGAGTGGTCGCGCCGCCCTCGAGCCAGTTATCGTAGCTGGGATACCCTTTCGAGGTAATAATTTTATACGCGTAATCGGAAAGCCCGCAGGTGTCAAGCGCGTTGTACAAGTGGCGCAGACCCACCATGCCGCAGTTATGGTGGAAATCACGCTGCTCGACGAGCGCCGCGAGCTGCGCTCCAAGCGATTTTACATCGTCGGACAAGTCGTGCGTAATCACCATCGCGACGGCGGTCTGCTCGTTTATCACGCAGCGCCCGTTTGCAATGTATTTGCGCTTGAATCCCGATACATGACGCTCGATATCAGCGAGGTAAACGCCCGGATTGCCCGCGAGCTGTTCCGCAAACTCGGCTATGCGGAGCATCTTTATGAATATCACCGCGCAAATAAATTTAAGCGGCACTTTCGTCGGTTCGGGCGGCGCGTGGTCGTCCAAACCATATTCGAAAAATCCTTCGCCGTCTTCACGCGATTTGATAAAATCTATATAGCGTTTGAAATACGGGCGGCTGTCGATAAGCGGCTGAGTGTCGCCCGTGTACAGATAGAGCATTTGCGGCAGCTCGAATAATACGCCATCGGAAACCGGGCCGTTGCCCCATTCGTATCCCCATCCGCCGGTCGGAATGATCCCGGGCAGGGAACCGTCTTCCCGCATAGCGTCGTAGATATCCTGAAGCCACTTTTTGAAAAGCCGCGATATGTCGAAGTTTATGAGCATCTGCTCTGCCGACGCCTGCGCGTCGTTCGCCCAGCCTAACTTTTCGCGGGTCGGGCAGTCGGTCGGCATATAGAACAGGTTGGACAGCGTCGCTTTTTGCCCGATTTCAAAAAGCTTTTCAAGACGTTTGTTGGAACAAGTAAAACCGGACAACGGGCGAACCGCCTGATGGACAAATATACCCGAAACGCTGACATCGTCGGGGCTTGTCAGTCCGGTCAGCTCGATATATCTGAAGCCGTGATAGCAAAATTTCGGCGACCATGTGAAGCTTTCTCCGTTGCAGATGAAGCGGTCGGTCTGGAACGGGCTGTTTTCTTTATAATGAATGGTCATGCCGTTGTAATTTAAGCTGCCGTCGGCGTTGATTTCCTCGGCATAACGTATTGTTATAACGTCGCCGCTCGCCTGCTTTGTTTTTAATCTGATATAGCCGGAAATATTTTGCCCGATATCGAACACATATGCCCCCGCTGCTTCGTTGCGCAGCACACGGACGGTTTTGTATTCCTCAAACTCGCGGATCGGCTCGCACAGACACTCACGGAACGCGCCTTTTGGGGGCGTCGTGTCGGCGACGGCGCTTTTCCACGCCGTATCATCGAAATCCGGCTTGTTCCAACCTTCGTCATACAGCCTGCTGTCGAAATATTCGCCGCTGCGGAGGTGGTTGTAGGTTATCGGGGGATCGGGATTATAAAGCCATTCGGTATCGCTCGTCAGCACCGTTTTGCCGTCGACGGTGAGGTTCAGGATGAATTTCGGGTTATCCCGCCACGCCGCTTTGTCAAAGTCCCAGGAGGTCGCGAAGCTTTCGTTGTAAAAACCGTTGCCGCATAAGGCGGCGATACAGTTTTCGCCTTTGTTAAGCAGCTCGGTCACGTCGTAGCGCGTATACCACAGCGTCTTGTTATAATCGCTGACAGGCGCGGTGAAAAGATCTTCGGTGATTTTTTTCCCGTTGATGTAAAAATAACCGTATCCGAGCGCGCAGACGAAAATTTCTGCTTTCTCTAAGCTGTCCAGCGTGAAACGGCGGCGGAACATCGGCGCGGGCGCGTTCTGCGAATATCCCGCGACGAACGGTTCGTCGGTTTTGATAAAAAAGATGTCCTCAAACATGAATATCCCTCTCATTTTATTTATAGCCGGATTTTACGGTATGTGTCGTTTTATCATATAAACTGTACACGCTTTTATACTTAAATTCGATTATAAACTCG
>DHAH01000066.1:0-172 GCA_002397345.1 Clostridiales bacterium UBA4959 | reverse complement strand
GCGGATTTTTTTCATTAGTTATCAAATTTTAGTTTTATATAATAACCGAGCTGTCAATCCGGGAGTTTTGTTATTTCTGAAATGACTTTTTCGAGTTGTTTGGCTGAGGGCTTTTCGGCTTTGGCATAAGCGGACGCGATGTCGTAGGATTTATTATTATGGCAACACCGCA
>DHAH01000175.1 GCA_002397345.1 Clostridiales bacterium UBA4959 | reverse complement strand
CGTCGCTCCGAAAGACGCCCCCGTCGCTCCGGAAAATGCCCCCAAAACAAACGAAAAAACAACCGAAAAAACAGACGATAAAACAGAGGGAAAACCGCCCGAGATTAAGGGCATCCCGCTGCTGATAACGCTTTTTTCCAACACCTGTAAAGCCGATATGCGGCTTTTCGCGAAATATATAAACAAATACCACGACACCGGCGAAATGGAGTTCGACGAGACGGACAAAAAAGAGGAGCTTTTCTGTCCCACCTGCGGTGACCGCTACGCCGACCCCGGACGCAAGATTTGCCCGCGTTGCATGGATAAAAACAAGATAATCAAGCGTTTTGGGTTCTTCTTTGCTAAATATAAAGCTTATATCGCGCTGTCTTTATTTGCTCTCGTGCTCACCAGCGCGCTGGGCGTAACAATCCCATATCTCAGCTCGGGCTTTTTCTATGATCAGGTATTGAACAAAGCCGGTAAATTCTACGGCGAGCTGTTATTGGTGCTGGGTATAATAATCGCCACGCGGCTGCTGTCGATGGGAGCGAATATGCTCAACGGCTGGGTTACCTCCACGATCGCGGCAAAGCTTGTATACGACCTGAAAAAAGTTATCTTCGGCGCAATCGGGCGGCTGTCGATCTCTTTTTTCACGGGGCGGCAGACCGGCGGGCTGATGAAGCAGGTAAACCGCGACGCCAACAATATTTACTGGTTTTTCGTTGACGGAGCTCCATACTTTTTAATAAACATCGTGCAGGCGATCACTGTGATTGTCCTGATGTTCTTCATGGACTTCTGGCTCACGTTTATCGCGGTGATTGCCATGCCGCTGGTAGTGCTGCTCATCGTCTGGCTGTTCGGGAAGATGGAAAAGCTGTGGTCAAAACAATATTCGCGCGGCCGCATACTTGATTCTACGCTGTCCGACGTACTGTCCGGCGTGCGCGTGGTCAAGGCATTCTCTAAAGAAAAGAAAGAAATGGACCGCTTCGGGCATCAATCACAGGCGCTCGCCGACATCGACCGCACCATGCGGCGGTTCGAAAACATCGCTTTCCCGTCTGTGAGCTTCTTGCTTTATATCGGCAACATTGTGGTGCTTGCCGTCGGCGGCTGGAAGGTTGTAAACGGCGGCTTGACCTACGGTACGCTGCTGGTGATGCTTTCCTATATGAATCTGATATTTGAACCGATGTTCTTCTTTGTCAATATGGCAAACTGGGCGTCGTCATGCATGAACTCGATGCAGCGGCTGATGGAGGTCATGGACGCTGTGCCTGAGGTGGCGGAGCGCGAAAACCCCGTGCGTATGCCTGAGGTCGACGGCAGGGTTACATTCAAAAATGTTGCTTTCTCATACGATAAAAACCGTAAAGTCATCGACGGCATCTCGTTCGACATAGCGCCGGGCAAGGTGATTGGCATCGTCGGTCATACCGGGGCCGGTAAGAGTACGCTTGCCAACCTGATGATCAGGCTCTACGACCCCAGCGAGGGCGAGATATGCATCGACGGCGTAAACGTGCGCGATATCGCGTTTGAGGATCTGCATAAAAACGTTGCGATCGTGTCACAGGAAACATATCTGTTCGCGGGCACAATCCTTGACAACATCCGTTACGCCAAGCCCGACGCGACAAATGAAGAAGTGATCGAAGCCGCGAAAATTTCGGGCGCGCACAGTTTCATCATGAAACTGCCAGACGCGTATTCCACATACATAGGGTTCGGGTATAAAGACCTGTCGGGCGGCGAACGCCAGCGCGTTTCAATCGCGCGCGCGATATTGCGCAACCCGAAAATCCTCATCATGGACGAAGCGACGGCGGCGATGGACACCGAAACCGAGCGCCAGATTCAAAGCGCGCTGGGACGGCTTGTGGTGGGTCGTACAACGATAATGATCGCCCACCGTTTGTCAACGCTGCGTGACGCGGACTATCTGATAGTCGTGGAAAACGGCAAAATGCCCGAGTTCGGCACGCACGCCGAGCTGATTGCCAAAAAGGGCATATATTTTAAACTGTATAAACTTCAATTTGAAGCGCTGAAAAGCATCGGTATAGCGGAATAGGATACGCGCCATCGCGCGTCTGATAACCCATAAAGGAGATGACAACCATAGCCACTGAAACAAAAACACAGGCGACCGCGCTGCGCGACGTCGTACAAATGGTACGCCTTGACGACGAAGCCGCGGCGGGTAACGCTGAATTTTATAAAAACAACGATTTTATCGCGCTGAAAGCCAAACTGGAAAATGACAAGGGCGAGCGCGAGGAAAAGGTGTGGGAGCGCGTGTTCCTGCACCGCATGTTCCCGTTCGACGATCCGCTGTCCTATATCTCGGTGCTGGATAAAGACCAGAACGAGATCGGTATGATAAGCGATCTGCGGAATATGCCGCGGGAGACGCTTGAACTGCTGGAGGGCGAGCTGAACCGTAAATATTACGCGCCGCAAATCACGGCGGTTACGTCGGTCAAGGAGCGTTACGGCTTTTCGTATTGGAAGGTCGTAACCGACATCGGGCCGATACAGTTTACGCTGCAGGACACATACCGCAGCATCCTGCGCGTCAGTCAAATCCGCATGTTTGTTGTGGATATGAACGGCAACCGCTACGAAATCCCGGACGTGGAGAAACTCGACCGCCGCAGTTACAGACTGATCGAGCTGTATCTGTAAAGAAGGGGCGTGGTAATTATAATAGCATCAAAAGAAGCGCTGGCAAAGCGTTTCGCGCGGCTTGACAATATCGAGTTCAGCGATGTGCTTGTCGCGCTGCCGTTTAACCTGACGCCCGACGCAACGACCGAGGTAACGGGTAAAAAGCGCATCGACGGGCTTGTGGGCGTTACAAAAGATTATGTAAAAGTATTCACGGACGACAAACCCGTCGCCGAATATAAGATGTCGGATATAAAAGAATTTAAGTGCGTGCCCTGCGTCGGCTGCACGACTATCGAGCTGGTGACAGAGGCGCGGGAAATCCTCCTCTGCCGGGCTGATATGACGCTGCAGCTCCTCTACGCGACTGTATCAAAACGGTTGGGACGTTTTATTGAAAGGGGTGTGTTCGACAGCGATTTTGATGAAGAAGTCGACGTTTACTGCCCGAAGTGCGAGCGTCCGTACCCGCCCGGCTCTAATGTGTGCCCGCACTGCGCGGATAAAAAACACTATCTGGCAAGGGTCTGGGACATCGCGCGCCCTTATAAAAGCTATATATTCATATCGATTGCCCTCTATTTCATCATATCGGCGATCAACCTTATAAATCCTTACCTTAACCGCATATTGGTCGACAATTACATCCAATCGGAAACCATACCGGAGCTTGGTAAGTTTCTGATTGTGATCGCAATGATCTTCGGGGTCAGCGTCCTGTCGCAGGTGTTGTACATAGTCCGTTCGCTGACCTTAGTCGAAGCGAGCAGCCGTATAATCGTTAAAATGCGCGCGATGGTGTTTAATAAAATCGAGATGCTGTCGCTCAAGCGCGTATCAAAACGCACTGCCGGCGAGCTGATGAACCGCGTGACGGGCGACACTGAAACCCTGCACGATTTCGTCACATTCCAACTCGGCGACATGGCGCAGCAGATTATAATTTTCGTGTCGGTCAGCGTCGTGCTGTTTGTTTATGACTGGCGGCTGGCGCTGATGATCCTGCTGCCCGCGCCGATATTAATGGCCGCGTACCGCGCCCTTCATCACTTTCTGCACCGGCATTACAACAAGCAGTGGACGCTTAACGCCAAGGCAAACTCGATACTGCACGATATTTTCGGCGGTATCCGCGTGGTAAAGGCATTCGGTATGGAACAAGCCGAGATGGATCGTTATGATAAAGTGACCGCCGCCGAGCGCGATATTTCGATGTATAACGAGCGCACTTACGCTATCATCACACCTATAATCAGCTTTTTTATGGGTATCGGCGAATTTTTCCTGCTTTATTATGTGGGTAATAAAATTCTGGGCGGCACCATGACGCTGGGCGAGATGCAGCAATTTTCCGCATATGTGTCGATCATCTATGGTCCGCTGCGCTGGATGTCAAATCTGCCGCGCAGACTGGTGCGGGTTATGACGAGTATTATAAAGATATTCGACATTGTCGATGAAAAGGTTGACATAGCCGATAAAGAAAACGCTGTCGATCTTAAAATAGAAGGTAAAATCGATATAAACGACGTTGCGTTCGGTTATGACGACACGAAAAACGTGCTTAAACACGTCAATCTTGAAATCAACCCGGGCGAGATGATCGGTATCGTGGGCAAATCGGGCGTGGGTAAATCCACATTGATCAACCTTGTCATGCGTCTGTATGACGTTGACGACGGCAATATTAAAATCGACGGTCACGATCTGCGCGATATATCGCAGGAGTCGCTGCGTTCACAAATCGGAGTGGTGCTTCAGGAAACCTTCCTGTTCTCGGGTACTGTATACGAAAACATCGCCTATGCCAAGCCCGAGGCGAGCCGCGACGAGGTTATAACCGCTTCAAAACTCGCGGGCGCGCACCAATTTATAATGAAGCTGCCCGATGCGTATAACACCAAGGTCGGCGAGAAGGGCTACACAATGTCGGGCGGCGAACGCCAGCGCGTGTCAATCGCGCGCGCCCTGCTGCACGATCCGAAGATATTGATTCTCGACGAGGCGACGGCATCGCTCGACACCGAAACCGAGAAGCAGATACAGGACGCGCTGCAAAAGCTGACCCAAAACCGCACCACACTCGCGATAGCGCACAGGCTTTCGACGCTGCGCAATGCTACTCGGCTGGTGGTGCTCGACAAAGGTACAGTCGCCGAGGTGGGCACGCACGACGAACTGATGCGCAATAAAGACGGCATCTACTACGGGCTGGTCATGGCGCAGCGCCAGATGAGCCGCATGAACCCCGCAGGATAACCGGGGGGTACGAGGGTACGCGCGGGGTGCTGAGCACCCCCGCCCCAAGGGAAAATTTATATTTATACATCCGGCGATTAAATTATAGAATTATTATATAATAAATGTTTAATAAGGGGAAACCATTATGACCACACCGCGTCCTGAGTATCCGCGCCCGCAGTTTGTCAGACAAAACTGGACAAACCTAAACGGCGAATGGGATTTTGAAATTGATTTTGGCATGAGCGGTAAGGAACGGAGACTTTACGGCGACGTGAAGTTAAAAGATAAAATAATCGTTCCGTTTTGCCCGGAAAGCAAGCTGTCAGGCATCGAATATAAAGATTTCATGAATTGCGTATGGTATAAAAAAGCGGTTTTTATTACCGATGACCAGTTATCCGACGCAAAACGCACCATATTGCATATCGGTGCCTGCGATTACGAAACCGAGGTATGGGTAAACGCAAGACCAGCAGGAAAACATGTCGGCGGTTATGTTTCTTTTTCATTTGATATTACAGATTTTCTGCACGCGGGTGAAAATGTTATCACTATCTGTGCCGAAGACAGGACGCGCGGCAACCGCCCGCGCGGAAAGCAGAGCAGCCGTTATTATTCGGGCGGCTGCGATTATACGCGCACGACCGGCATATGGCAGACCGTGTGGCTTGAAACGCTTCCGGCAAGTTATATCGCATACACCAAATATACGACGGATATTGACCGCGGTATGCTGTTCATAGAAGCGGAATGCGTCAATTCACACGGCAAGACGCTGACGGCGGAGGCTTTCTTCGGCGGTAAAAAGGTCGGAGCCGATACGGTGTCGGTGAAGGGCAATATAGCCAAGCTGATTGTTAAACTTGACGAACTCCATTTATGGAGCATATCCGAGCCGAACCTATATGACTTAAAATTGACGCTTGACGACGATACAGTGGACAGCTATTTCGGTATGCGGGAAATTGTGTATGCCGATTACAAGACATATATCAATAGAAAACTGGTGTTCCAGCGTTTAATTTTGGATCAGGGGTTTTATCCCGACGGTATATATACGGCGCCCACGGACGGGGAGCTGATCGCGGATATCAGGCGTTCCATGGATATGGGCTTCAACGGCGCGAGATTGCATCAGAAGATTTTCGAGCCGCGGTTTTTATATCACTGCGACAGGCTGGGTTATATCGTATGGGGCGAGCAAGCGAGCTGGGGCATTAACGACTCTGGCGACTCCTCGTGGCAAGCCTTCCTGCCGGAATGGCTTGAAGCGCTGAGACGGGACGTGAATCATCCGGCGATCATAGGCTGGTGTCCGCTCAACGAAACGTCGAACGGTCAGAACAGAACGTTCATCAAGCATATTTATCACATGACAAAGAATTTTGACAATACCCGCCCTGTTATCGATACTTCGGGCTATGTTCATGTGACGGATGACCAGGTTGATACCCGTAATTATAACGGTTCCGCGGACACTTTGAAAAAGTTCCTTGACGAATGTGATCCAAAACATTTTGTCACCGATATTATTGACTGCCATAACTATGACGGTAATCCGGAGTCACTAAAAAAGTATTTTGAAGAATGCAATCCCGCGCTCTCTTTCAACAGCGAATACGGCGGAATATGGTGGCAGCCGGAGAATCTTACCTCTGACGCGTGGGGTTACGGTGACCGCCCGAAATCGGAGGATGAATTTATCGCGAGGTTCAAGGGCATTACAGAAGCCATGCTGTTCAACCCTAAGGTATCCGCGTTCTGCTATACGCAGCTCACCGATATTGAGCAAGAGGTAAACGGCTTGTATTATTACGATCGCAAACCGAAATTTGACCCGAAAAAGATTCACGCGATCGTATCACAAAAGGCGGCTATTGAGGAAATATGAAAACTATCATTATGGCGGCGGGCAAAGGCACGCGGCTCGCGACTCTGGGCGGCGATATGCCGAAGGTGCTGCGGACTGCGGGCGGCAAAAGCCTGCTGGGTCATGTCATTGACACCGCGTCATTCTGTGCCAAGGACGATTTCATCATCGTCGTCGGTTATATGGCGGAGAAGGTCATAACACAATTCCCCGGTTATCGGTTTGTCAAACAGGGCGATACCGCATACGGCACAGGCTATGCCGTGATGTGCGGCGTGACAGGCGGCGGACTGCTCGGTTATGAAGGCGAGGTCATGGTGCTGAACGGCGATATGCCGCTGGTTCGGAGTTCGACGCTTGAGCGGATGCTGGAGCAGCATCGCTCCTCAGGCTGCGCCTGCACGCTGCTGTCCTGCGTAAGTGAGCGTGAGCTGCCGTTCGGCCGGATAATACGCGACCCGTCCCGTCCCGAGCACAGCAATGTCGTCGCTATTGTCGAGGACGTCTGCTGCACGCCCGAGCAAAAGAAAATCCGCGAGCTTAACGTCGGCGCGTATATATATAACGCCGATAAACTGCGCTCATCGCTATCTGAGATTAAAAACGATAACCCCAAGGGCGAATATTATCTCACCGATACGCTTTCGGTGTTGATTTCATCAGGCGAGCACGTCGGCGCGTTTGTCACGCACGACGAAACAGAGATGTGGGGCGTCAACACACCCGAGGATCTTGACGAAATCACAAAAATCCTTGAAAATCGCAAAAACGGCAATAATGCATAAATTGCTAACCTGATATTTGTGCAATATTGATAATTGATATTTACGCGACTTTATGATATAATAAACGCCGACAGATACGCAGATGTGGTTTTTACCACATGCAGTCGGCGTCCGAGAAAACGCTCACGCGTTTTCCGGAATTTAAAAAGTCGCGGGGGCGTAGCTCAGCTGGTTAGAGTGCCTGCTTCACACGCAGGAGGTC
>DHAH01000163.1:9976-10120 GCA_002397345.1 Clostridiales bacterium UBA4959 | reverse complement strand
CCCTACAGCCAAACAAAACACCACCTGTTGCTGATGTACCGTTAATGAACGCTGCCGGTGGCGTCATTTCAGCGCCACCTGTAGATAACACGACGCCCCGTCCGCTGCCCCAAATCCCCTCCGTCGTAGGGGTACGCCCGCAGA
>DHAH01000163.1:4294-9793 GCA_002397345.1 Clostridiales bacterium UBA4959 | reverse complement strand
CGTCGGAGGGGTACGCCCGCAGTCGGGGGGTGGTCTCCGCGAAGGTGTAACACCGAATGCATCCCCTTGCAGCGCAATCGAAAAAACCACCTCGCCCCTGCGGGGGCATCCCTCCCCAGAGGGGATTGGGGATAGGAACCACATACAGCTTTCATTCTTCGATGAACCGGAAGAAACGCCCGACGAACCTCCGGTTATCGACATAACGCTGCCCGACACGCCCGACGCGCCGCCCCCGCGTCGTACGCGGTCCCGTGACGACGACTCCGAGCGCGACATTCCCGGCGCGAACGACAGCGCGAATTTATGGAAAGACCCTACTGTGCCCAAAAGCGGCTGGCAATGCACAGGGGTCAGCGATCTCGGCGAGCCGAGCGGTGTTTGCGGCATGTGCGGCAGACAGATTATCCGATATGTACATCACATGCGGCATCCCGCCTATCCGAAAGCGGTCGGCGCGGGCTGCGTCTGCGCCGGGCGCATGGAGGGCGATGTTGACGGCGCGAAGAAGCGCGAAGCGGAATTTAAATCGCGGGAGTCGCGGCGGGGCACATTTGTGCGTCACGCACGCAAGCGCAGTAAAAACGGCAACGAATATTTCAAATACAACGGCGAGCTTGTGACGCTGATGGAGGACAAATTCCGGCGCGGACAATATAAAGCCGTGTGGCGCGGCATGTTTACGCAGGCGCGACCCACGCCCGAGGAAGCGCTGTCAGAGGCGTTTGATTTGATAAACGGGGGGTCGTGAATAGGTATGTTTAACAGCATTCTTAATCTGACAAAAGAAAATTTCATATGTGATTCTAATTTAATTAAAATGCTGTCACTGGACAATCTTTTATATTCAAAAGAAATCAATCTTTTGGATTTTATTTCGAGCGACAGGGACGTAATATGCTCCCGGAATGAAGTGATCGAAGACCTTGTCCGAAACATAGAACTCTATGAAATATTTAAGAATTTAACATCGGCGCTCCAATATATTAAAAACATTACAAATATAAAAGAAATCAGTTACGCGTCGGAAACGCATTTGTTTTCGCTGAAACAACTGGGCATCTACATTGAGTGCGTTAACATGGTCGTCGCGGGCAAGGACAGCTTCATGAAAGCGACTTCCCATGGCATCACAAGTTTTTATCATTATGTAGAAGAAATCGCACAGTCAGAGGAATATCTTCTCCTTGTAAAAGGGACAGAGAATATAATTGGACAGATCAGCAATATAAAAAGCATCACCGTCGGATTTAATTTTAACGAGGACCTTTCTATTAAAGAAGGCGGCATTCTTTCGATAAACTCTTCTCCCATCATAAGTATGTCACTCGTTGAAAAGCTGTTATCGCTTGGAAGCGGCGATGATAAATTAAACGCCAGTATAGCGCCGCTGACCTCGATGAAGATAGTGAACCAGCACGAACAAGAGCTTATCAACAACCATTTCTATTCGGCGCTGAATAAATGGTTCCGCAAAAATATATCACAATGGCAGCCGTCTGTTGATGCTTATTTGAAAAACAAGTGCAAGGTGCTGCTGGATTTATTGCCGGAGTTGATTTTTTTAACGGAAAGCGTCAGGATTCATAAAGAATTCCGAGATATGGGACTGGAGCTGTGCAAGCCGATTATAGAAGAAAAAGAAGCGAAAACCTTTATCACACAGGGACTTTACAACTTGATCTTAGCCACGAAAATCGGCAAAGAGAAAATTGTCCAAAACGATTTCCGTTTCGACGAAAAGGGTATGATCTATATTTTCACGGGTCCGAATCAGGGAGGTAAATCGGTATTTACCTGCGCGGTCGGTATCGCCCAGATATTCGCTCAGCTCGGTTGGCTTGTACCGGCAAAATATGCGCGTATCAGTCCCGTGACCGGTTTGTTCGCCCATTTTCCCATTGCCGCAACTCAGGCAAATACCGACAGCAAGGGCAGACTTGGCGAAGAATGCGAGCGCCTTGCGGGGATTATAAATAACATAACGGAATACAGCCTGATTCTCATGGATGAAACGCTGTCTTCCACCGACGCGTCAGAGGCAATCTACATCGCGTCCGACGCCATCAAGGCAATTTCGACTTATGGCTGCAGGTGTATTTACTGTACACATCTGCATGAAATTGCAGGCTTGACCGATGAGATAAACAGCTCCGACGAGTGTATTTCAAAGGTCGATTATTTAAAGGTGTGCATTGACAGCGGCGTGCGCAACTATAAAATCTCACGCGAGAAGAGCGATGGTAAAAGCTACGCCTACGATATCGCGAAAAAGTATGGGCTTACATATGAGCTGATGAGAAATGCAGATTTAAAATAACGCACTTATTTCTTTATATTTTTCTATAAAAAAAGACAGGGGTCTTTCCGCAAAAAGCCCCTGCCTTTTATTCGTTTTTGTTAATCTTCGTCCAGTTTCAGCACCGCCATAAACGTTTCGGGCGTCACATCGACGGAGCCGAGCCGGCGCATCTTCTTTTTGCCCTCTTTCTGTTTTTCGAGCAGCTTCTTTTTGCGTGTGATATCGCCGCCGTAGCATTTGGCAAGCACGTCCTTACGCAGCGCCTTCACGGTCTCGCGCGCGATGATCTTTCCGCCGATCGCCGCCTGGATGGGTATCTCAAAAAGCTGGCGCGGGATGTTTTCCTTCAGCTTTTCGGCTATCCTGCGCGCGCGGGCGTATGCCTTCTCCTCATGTACGATGAAGGACAGCGCGTCCACGGGGTCGCCGTTGAGCAGAAAGTCGAGTTTGACCAGTTTGCTCTGGAAATAGCCCTTCAGCTCGTAGTCGAGCGAGGCGTAGCCCTTGCTGCGGCTTTTCAGCGCGTCGAAAAAGTCGTAGATTATCTCGTTGAGCGGCAGCTCGTAATGCAGCTCGGCGCGCTTGGTGTCAAGATATTTCATGTCGATGAACACGCCGCGCCGTTCTTGGCACAAATCCATTATATTACCCACATATTCGGTCGGCGTGATAATCGTCGCCTTGACAATCGGCTCGGAGGCCGACTCGATCTCGTCGGGCGACGGGTAGTTGGTCGGATTATCGATGCGGACAACCTCGCCGCTGCGCTTGGTTATCTCATAAATAACACTCGGCGCGGTCGTAATCAGATCCAGCCCGAACTCGCGCTCAAGGCGCTCCTCGATGATCTCCATATGCAACAGCCCTAAAAATCCACAGCGGAATCCGAACCCGAGGGCAACCGAGGTTTCCGGCTCGAACGACAGCGCCGCGTCGTTGAGCTGTAATTTCTCCAAAGCGTCGCGCAGGTCGCCGTATTTCGCGCCATCGGCGGGATAAATGCCCGCGAAAACCATGGGCAGCGCGTGGCGGAATCCGGGCAGCGGCTCCGCGGCGGGTCGGTCGGCGTGCGTGACGGTGTCGCCCACGCGCGTTTCGGATACGTTTTTTATGCTCGCGGTGATGTAACCGACGTCGCCGGCTTCGAGCTTATCGCGTTTTATGAGCCCGAAGGGCGACATTGTACCAACGTCGACAACCTCGTATTCCGCGCCCGTGTGCATCAGCCTGACCAGGTCGCCCGACTTGACAGTGCCTTCCTTGACGCTGATATAAACCACCACGCCCAGATAGGCGTCATAATATGAATCGAAAATCAGGCAGCGCAGGGGCGCGTTCTCGTCGCCCTGCGGTGCGGGAATGGAGCTTATTATCGCGCGCATTACGGCGTCGATGTTCAGCCCCGATTTAGCCGATACGGCGGGGCAGTCGCGCGCGGGAATGCCGATGATATCCTCGATTTCGTCGCGCGTGCCCTCCACATCGGCTGACGGCAGGTCGACTTTATTGATTACCGGCACCAGCTCCAGCCCCGCGTCGACGGCGAGATAAGCGTTGGCGAGCGTCTGCGCCTGTATACCCTGTGTGGCGTCAACGACGAGCAGCGCGCCTTCGCACGCCCCGAGCGAGCGGCTGACTTCGTAGTTGAAGTCGACGTGACCGGGCGTGTCGATGAGGTTGAACGAGTATGTTTCGCCGTCCTCGGCGTCATAAATCACGTTAACGGCGTGCGCTTTGATGGTTATACCGCGCTCGCGCTCGAGATCCATGTTGTCGAGAAGCTGCTCCTCCATATCGCGCTTGGCGACGGTGCGCGTCAGCTCGAGGATGCGGTCGGCAAGCGTAGACTTGCCATGGTCGATATGCGCGATGATGCTGAAATTGCGTATGTGCGACTTACGGGACATTGGGGGTATTCCTCCAAAAAAACAACATTAAATATCGTAGGGCGGGGGATTGCCCCCGCCGGTATAGGGTTTGTCACCACAATTCAACATAAGATCAACCGATCTCGTCTATATTGTACGGTGTGTTCTGGTATACATAATAGTTCAGCCAGTTCGAGAACAGCAGGTTCGCGTGGCCGCGCCAGGTGTTGCGCGGGGGCAGCTCCGGGTTATCGTCGGGGAAGTAGTTACAGGGAACGGCGATAGGCAGCCCTTTGTTTTTGTCGCGGAAATATTCGCCTGCCAGCGTGCCGACGTCGTATTCCGAATGGCCGGTGACAAACAGGTTGCGCCGGTTTTTTTCCGCTATGATATACACGCCCGCCTGCTCAGATTCGGCGAGCACCTCCAGCTCATGCACGGCTCGGATGTCAGACGCGCGCACCTCGGTATGACGCGAATGCGGCGCGTAAAATACATCGTCAAACCCGCGCATAATGGGGTGACGGGGGGCGGTCACAACGTGGGGGAACACTCCGAACCGCTTTACCTCGAGCGGGTATTTGTTTATGCCATAGTAGTGGTACAGTCCCGCCTGCGCCGCCCAGCAGATGTGCAGCGTAGAAAACACATGGTTCTTTGACCAGTCCATGACGGCGCACAGCTCGTCCCAATAATCGACGTCCTCGAACGCAAGGTTCTCCACCGGCGCGCCGGTGATGATGAGCCCGTCAAATTTTTCGCGCTTCACATCGTCAAATTTTTTATAAAACTCGCTCATATGCTCTGCGGGGGTGTGTCTCGGCGTGTGCGACGCGGTATAAAGCAGCGTCAGATCGATTTGCAGGCTGGTGTTGGACAATAACCGTATGAGCTGCGTCTCGGTCGTGATTTTAGTGGGCATCAGGTTGAGGATCGCGATTTTCAGCGGACGGATGTCCTGATGGATCGCCAGCTCCTCATCCATGACGAATATATTTTCATTTTCAAGAACCTCGCGCGCGGGCAGCGTAGAGGGAATTTTTATCGGCATATGTGGTTTCCTTGTGTTATGCGGTTTTTTTATGAACTTATTTATGTGTTCCAGTGCATGGTTTTAATATAATAAAATATTATAACATACATTTATTAATGGCGCAAGTACGATTTTTACGCGGCGGGGTTCCTCCCGCCGTAAAATCATAAATTTTCGGGGGTGTAAATCGGTGACAACAGAAATAAAACAGGTGCGATACAAACCGGGCGAAAAATACCCGTTTGCGTTTTGCGCGGAATACCCATTTTTTATCGTAGGGAGCGACGCCCTCGTCG
>DHAH01000163.1:3417-4140 GCA_002397345.1 Clostridiales bacterium UBA4959 | reverse complement strand
GGGAGCGACGCCCTCGTCGCTCCACGTGGTGACGCCCCCGCTCCACGTGGTGACGCCCCTGTTCCACATGGCGACGCCCCCGCCGCTCCACGTGACGATGCCACACGTCGGTTAAACATTATAAACACAGCGACAGAGCAATTCATCGAAGCCGCGGGAGCGGTCAGACAGAGCGCCGGCGTTGAGTCTGTGACGGTTACGCATTACATTTACCACCGCGACGATAAATTAATCAGCTTTGTGCTTGACGTGCAACACCGCTCGGGGGAGGGGCTGTTATTCCTGCGCCGCTTCTGCTTCAATTGGGATGTGAGGGGCGGCACGCTGATTCCCCTGTCCGAGGTGACGCGTTATCACAAAAAGCTGATGCGCGAGAACATGCTGCACAGCTTAAACGATTACAGTCTTGCGCCGGATACGCTGTTTATCCAGCGCAGCACGTTTACGCGCGAGGGCGGCGCGAGGTGCCGCCGATCGCAATATAAAAAATTCCTCACTACCGTTCCGTATGACCTGCGCGCGCTGCGCGGCGGCACGCGGGATTCCGGCGGAAAAGATGATTTGAAAAACGATGTTTTTTCTGGTATAATGTTGTAGGGTTCGCCCCCAGATGGTATATGTCTTGGTGCATAAAACGCCGCCGCGCGTTTGGGAAATGACCCAAATGCGCGGCGGAGCGAAGAATGTTTTATTATTTATGATGGCGCGGCGAGGGCGTCGCGC
>DHAH01000163.1:0-3272 GCA_002397345.1 Clostridiales bacterium UBA4959 | reverse complement strand
CTGCACTGTTGGCGTTTTACGTTTAAAACGTCACAAATCTAAATTTCGTAACGTGCTTCATGTGCTCGCCCTTGCGGAGGATGCATGAGGGCATATCGGGACGGTTGGGCGAGTCGGGCGCGAACTGCGTTTCAAGGCAGAGCGCGTGCAGAGGACGCTGGGGTACGCCGCCCTTGAAGGGTACGGTTCCTTTCATCATAACGGCGGTGTAAAGCTGCACAGACGGCATGTCGCTGTACAAATCAATGCCCCTGCCGCTCGCGTCGTCGCGCAGCGTGACGATTTTACGCGCACCGTCCGCGGGACGCAGCACAAAGTTGTGGTCATACCCCTGCCCGATCGCACGCGGGACGGTGAAGTCGAAATCCGTGCCCTTCACCGGCTTGGGCGAGCCCTCGGGGATCAGTTTATCGTCAACCTTATCGTAATAATCGGCGTCAATCCACAGCTTTTGTGACAGCACGTCGCCGCCGTCATAGCCCGAGAGGTTGTAATACGTGTGGTTTGTCATATTTACCGGCGTATCCGCGTCGGTATCGGCTTCATAAACGATTGACAACGCGTTATCATCGGTGAATGTGTATGTAACCTTCACCGACAAGTTGCCCGGATAGCCTTCCTCGCCGTCGGGGCTTGCGCAGGTCAGAATTAATCCGTTAAAATCGGGTCCCGTAAGCGGGTTCGCGTTCCACAGCTTAAGGTTGAAGCCCTTATCGCCGCCGTGCAGGTGAGAGATGCCCTTCTCGTTTTTCGCAAGCGTATATTCTTTTCCGTTAAGCGTAAACTTGCCGTCGGCGATACGGTTGCCGTAACGTCCGAT
Organism: Clostridiales bacterium UBA4959; assembly: GCA_002397345.1. Classification (GTDB taxonomy): domain Bacteria; phylum Bacillota; class Clostridia; order Oscillospirales; family CAG-272; genus DTU078. The sequence goes on along the minus strand of DHAH01000163.1, from coordinate 2,452 downwards.
GAGCGCGCCCTGATAGCCGCCGCCGTTGAGATAACCCTCGACACTGTCGAACCCGCAAACTATGTCGGCGAGCTTACCGTTTCGGTCGGGCAGCCACAGCTCGGCGATAATACCGCCGAGCGTCAGAATTTTTACCTTTGCGCCCGACTGGTTCTCGAGCGTGTAACAGTATACCTCGCCGCCGCCCGGCAGCACACCAAACAGCCCTTTTGTAATGCCCATTATGTTTATCCTCCAAAAAATAATTTTTTTATAAACTTAAAAGGCAGTATATCACATCTTCCTGTTTTTTTCAATAAATATTTCGAAAACCATCATATAACTGTCACAGGCCGGGTTTATACTATATGCATGATAACCAAAGAAAGGATTATAATATGGAAAACGAATATAGCGACAGCGGTCGCGACAATAATCGCGACAATAATCACGACACTGTCCATGATAATAGCCGCGATGACAGTCACAACGATAATATCGCCGGAGAAAATGTAAACGACACCGCCGAAACCATTGTGCTCGGCACACCCGGGGCACAGGATCAGTCGAACATGCCGCCGCAGCATAACAGCGGCGAGCCGAACAGATATGGATACCCGCCGCTGCCGGGCCGCGGGAAAGAAACCCGGTTCGCTACACGCGGCTTTGTCGCCGCCGTGCTTGTCATCAACCTCGTCATTTCCGCCGCATTCGGCGTGGGCGGCATTTTTATCGGACGCTCGCTTGCGGATGGCGGCGCGAACGCCGGCGGCGGTTCGTCGAAAAACGTGAATATCAATTACAACGAAGGAAATCCTGTAAGCGCCGATATATCCGGCGCGACCGACATATCCGGCATCGCCGCGATGATTTCCGACACCGTGGTTGAGATCACCACCGAAGCGATGGCAACCAACTCATTTTTCGGTCAGTATGTGACCAAAGGTGCGGGCAGCGGCGTTATCGTCGATAATACAGGGCACATCGTCACCTGCGCGCACGTCGTTGACGGCGCGACGACCATCAACGTAAAATTATCCAACGGCGAAATTTACTCCGCTACACTTGTAGGCAGCGACAGCAAGACCGATATCGCGGTGATAAAAATCGAGCCGAAAGACGGTTCGAGCCTGCACGCGGCTACAATAGGAAATTCCGACAAGCTCGTCGTCGGGCAGCCCGTCATAGCCATCGGCAACCCGCTGGGCGAGCTGGGCGGAACGGTCACTAACGGCATAATCAGCGCGACCAGCCGTCCGGTGCAAATCGACGGTCAAAACTACACGCTGCTCCAGACCAACGCCGCCATCAACCCCGGCAACTCGGGCGGCGGACTGTTCGATATCGCGGGCAACCTCATCGGCGTGGTAAACGCCAAATCTTCGGGCACCGGCATCGAGGGGCTGGGGTTTGCGATACCGTCCAACAGCGCGCTCGACATCGCAAAACAGATCATCGAAAAGGGCTTCATCTCCGGGCGTCCGGCGCTGGGTTTCATGGTGTTTGAAATCAAGGATATGCAGGATATAATGCAATATCCTCAGTATAATAAATATATAGACGATTACGGCGTATACATCGCCTCCTCTGAATCGCCCGATTTCCACACCGGCGACCGTATTATCGCTATAAATGATACGACTGTTTCCACCAAAGCCAATTTAAAATCCCTGCTCGCCGAATTCAAGGTCGGCGAAACCGTAACCGTAACAATCAGCCGCATAGACGAAATACGAAACCGTTCAAAAATCATGCATATTGATTTGATGTTGCGGGAAAGCCAGCCGCAGGCAAAAACAGACGCGGAAACAGAATCAAAATAACAGCTATACGCATGAAACGGAGGACGGTGACACGCTCTCCGTTTCCGCGTATCGGATATATCGGATATATGGGAGGATAACGCCGTGTATAAATTATTGGTTGTTGACGACGAAGATAAAATCCGCGCGCTGATCCGCAAATATGCCGAATTCGAGGGACACAGCGTCACCGAAGCGGAAAACGGCATGGAGGCTGTCGAACTGTGCCGCGCGGAAAAGTTTGATTTGATAATTATGGACATCATGATGCCGGAGCTCGACGGCTTTTCCGCGTGCCGCGAAATACGCAAGCACTTGGACACGCCGATTTTGATGCTCTCCGCCCGCGGCGAGGAATATGACAAGATAAACGGTTTTGGGCTGGGTATTGACGATTATGTAGTCAAGCCCTTTTCACCCAAAGAACTTATGCTGCGTGTGGACGCCATCATGAAGCGGGCGCGGCCCTTGTCTGCCGACGCAAATTCCGCCGCGGTTAATCCGGCTGCGCAAAATCTTTCCACCCCCGCTCCGGCGGAAAAACGCGAGATTTTTACCGCCGAGGGGCTGCATGTAGATTTTACGGGCAGGTCATATTCTTTCGGCGAAAGCTCCGCGCGTACGCCGTCTATATCCACATACCTGCCCGTAAAATCTACATGCAGCCCCTC
>DHAH01000033.1:3105-8681 GCA_002397345.1 Clostridiales bacterium UBA4959 | reverse complement strand
GCGTATGGGTACGCCTGCATGGCGTTCCGTTTAACCGTACCCCGTCCCCCCGTAGGGCGGGGGCTTGCCCCCGCCGCCGTGACGCGGCGTTCTGCATCCCCTCGCAACATCGCAAATCTGCGTCTTTATTAAAACGAAAGGCACAAATCATCATATGAATCTATCATTTTCAACGCTTGGCTGCCCCGACTGGAGCTTCGGTGAGGTGTTCGCCGTCGCGTCCGACCTGGGCTATAACGGCATCGAGATCCGCGGCGTCGGCGAGGAGCTTTACGCGCCGCGCGTGCGGGAATTTCAGCCGGAGAACATCGATATGACCGCAGCGAAGCTTAAAAAAGCGGGGCTCAGCGTTCCCATCCTGACCTCCGGCGCGTTTTTGGGCTGCAATCCCGACGTCGAGGGCGCGGAGTTCGAGGTCAAGGACTATATAATGCTCGCCGCGAAACTGGGCGCGCCATATGTGCGTGTACTGGGCGAATCGTCGCCCGACCCGCGCTGTGAAATCGACGGGGACGATGTGCTGCGCCGCTTTACAGCGTTGTGCAGGTTCGCCGCCGGCTTCGGTGTAACGCTGCTCATCGAAACCAACGGTTATCTCGCCGACTCGAATAAGATGAAAATGTTCATGGAGCGCGCCGGCCAGCCGAACATGGGCGTATTGTGGGACGTCCACCACACCGCGCGCTTCTTCGGAGAGACGCCCGCCGAAACTGTCGGCAGGCTCGGCGCGTTTATCAAACATGTGCATGTTAAAGATTCTGTAAAGGGCACCAACGGCAAGCTGACCTATATGCTCACCGGCTACGGCGACATCCCGGTAGCGGACGCGGTCAAGGCGCTGCGCGCGATCGGATACGACGGGTTTTATTCCTACGAATGGGTCAAACGCTGGTCGCGCGACCTTACCGAGCCGGGCGTCGCGTTCTACCAATACCTGAGCTGCATGCGCGAAATGTAATCCCGCGCATGGTCGGAGCAGGGAACCCCGACCGTTCACACAATAAACGCGGGCGGGGATTGAACCCCACCCCTACGATTTTATCGTCTGTTTTAATTAATCGGACGTTTGTTATCGCACAGGGCGGGCGGGAGAACCCCGCCCCTACGATTACGTACCGTCGCTTAATATGCCAACATATTCGTCATAGATGAAAGTACGGCTTTTGCCCGCGCTTTTTGTTTGTTTTAATATGCCCGCCGCAATCAGCCGCCCAACCGCGTTTGACACGGTGTTGTATGACAGCCCCAGCGCCTGCGCCGTCCTGCAGACCTCAATTATAGGGCTGGCGTGCAGATATTCCAGCACCCGACCGGCAGTTTTACCACCGCGCCCCATGTTTTTTATAATTGTTTTGTTTTTATTATGCAGAGCCGTCAATCTGTCAATAGTATCGACAGCGTTCCGCGCTGATTCATATACAGCCGTGATGAAAAACTTTATCCATTGCTCGTAATTGCCCTTTTCTCTGACTTCCGTCAGGCGGTCATAATATTCAACGCGGTTCTTCTTTAAATAATATGATATATAAAGCGAAGGAGCGGACAGCATTCCCATCTGCATCAGATATAAAATGACAAGCAGCCGCCCGACCCGACCATTGCCGTCTAAAAACGGGTGTATGGTTTCAAACTGATAATGGATCAGCGCGGCTTTTACAAGATAATTTGTTTCGTCAGTTTTGTTTATATATTTTTCCAATTCCGACATCGCGTCCTCCATATCAGCGGGCGCGGGCGGAATATATCGGGCGTTTTTCAGCGACGCGCCCTGACCCCCGATCCAGTTTTGCGAGCGTCGGAATTCGCCCGGACTTTTTTCTTCCCCTCTAACGCCCTGCATTAAAACGGCGTGAATCTCTTTTATCAAGCGATTGCACAACGGCAGTTCAGCCGTTCTTTCCACCGCAAAATCCATCGCCTTAACATAATTGACGACATCGGAAACCTCCAGATTTGCATTTTCACCCGCCGTCGGGTCAAGAATGTCCTCGAGCGTCGCCTGCGTCCCTTCAATTTGTGAAGAAATCAGCGCTTCTTTACGCACATACATAGATATAAACACCCCAATATCCGGTATACGTTTAGACAGCCCGTCTAAAACCGCTATTTGCTTTTCCGCTTCGATTAAGATTTTTATCGCGCTGTCGCAGAGCTTTATTTCCGGGCTTGGCGGCAATACGGCAGGCACATATGATTTATACGCCGCCTCACCCGATAAATTCGTTCTGTAATATCCCGCTCTGTTCTGCATGGATTCTCTCCTCCGCGAAAATGAAATATGTACCTATATTATACCCCTCTCATTTCATTTTAGCAAGCGAAATTGAAATATACCCGCGATTTTACCCCACCGCGTTTCGACCGTGGATCACGCATAAGCGGGCGGGCGAACCCCGCCCCTACGATTTTACCGTCTTTTTTAATTAATCGGGCGTCGTTTTCACACAGGCGGGCGGGAAAACCCCGCCCCCACGATTTCACCGTCGATTTTAATTCATTGGACGTTGTTTCCGTACAGGCGGGCGGGGATGGAACCCCGCCCCTACGATTTTACCGTCGATTTAAATAAAAAAACAGCACCCTCTGCATGCATATATTGCGCTTGCGCAATATTGCGGTGTGGGGTGCGTTTTTGTTTTGTTTATTGCGCCGGTTTAAAGCGCGCTTCACGCTTTGAGCGATCTTACGCCTTGAGCGTGTTTAATTCATGGGCGAAGCGGCTCTTTTTGTGCGCCGCGTTATTTTTGGGTATAAAGCCCTTTGTCGCCGCACGGTCGACCTTGGCAACGGCGGTTTTATACGCTGTATGAGCGGCGTCGTAGCTTCCGGTAGCGACCGCAGCCTCAAACTTCTTTATCGCTGTTTTAAGCGATGTTTTAACCATTTTATTGCGAAGCGTCTTGGCGGATGTAACCAATACGCGCTTTTTCGCTGACTTGATATTCGGCAATGACTGCACCTCCTTACGTTAACAGATAAAAATTCAGCTTCGATTTAATATAATAACATATATTTATATTGATTTCAAGTCATTTTAAAAATATTTTACTTGTTATATTTCTGTTAACTTTTATAACACGGTTGACACACACCCATTTTTATGCTATAATGAACCCCTGTACGCTTAAATGTTTACAAAAAAAGCAATATAAACTCTTATCGGGAGTAAGATGATACGGGATTTCCGGGTCGCACGTTTATAATTCGACTGTAACCAGCATGTCGTAGGGATGTGTGATCCGGTGATCTTGTCATGTTGCGCCCGAGTTTTGCTTTCCATAATCCATAATTCACTATTCATAATCCATAAATTCGGATAAATAAAAATCGAACGGAGTGATTTTTCGCATGGTCAAACCCGTGAAGCTTGGCAAGAACACGCGAATGAGCTTTTCAAAAATCAACGAAGCACTCGAGATGCCGAACCTTATCGAGGTGCAAAAGAAATCCTATAAATGGTTCCTCGACGAAGGGATGATGGAGGTGCTGCGCGATGTGTCGCCCATCACCGACTATTCCGGCAACCTCTCTATTGAGTTTGTAGGTTATCATATCGACCCCACGCCGAAATATCCCGTCGAGGAATGCAAGGAGCGCGACGTAAACTACGCCGCGCCGCTGCGCGTTACCGTGCGCCTGCACAACAAAACGACGGGCGAACTGCTCGAACGCGACATTTTCATGGGCGATTTCCCGCTCATGACAAACAACGGCACATTTATCATCAACGGCGCGGAGCGCGTTATCGTTTCGCAGATCGTGCGCTCGCCGGGCATATATTATTCTTCGGATATAGACAAAACGGGCAAGCGCATTTATTCCGCCACCGTCATCCCCTATCGCGGCGCGTGGCTGGAATATGAAACCGACGCGTCCGACGTGTTTTTTGTCCGCATCGACAAAAACCGCAAGCTGCCCATAACGGTACTTATCCGCGCGCTCGGCATCGAAACCGATTCCGAGATCATCGCGCTGTTCGGCGACGATGTGAAGATCACCGCCTCGCTGGAGCGCGACGACAGCCAGACCGAAGCCGATAAAAACGGCACGACCGCCGGCGACGAAGCGCTGAAAGAAGTTTATAAAAAGCTCCGCCCCGGCGAGCCTCCGCTGGTCGAGTCGGCGCAGGTCCTCATAAACAACCTGTTCTTCGACCCCAAGCGCTATGACCTCGCCGCGGTCGGGCGCTATAAATTCGACAAAAAGCTGGCGATCGGACACCGCGTCGAGGGCGGCACGCTCGCGCGTCAGGTCATCTCTCCCATCACGGGCGAGTTCCTGTTCGACGCGGGAGAGCTTATCGACCGCGCAAAGGCACAGCAGATCGAGCGCGCGGGCGTGAACGAGGTTTACCTTAAAATCGCCGACGACCGCGAGCTGAAGGTATTTTCCAACGGCACCGTTTTCCCCGCCGACGTGCTGGGCTATGACCTTGACGAGATCGGTATAAAAGAACGTGTCAAGCTGTCGGTATTACTTGAGATCCTCGAAAAATGCGGCGGCGACAAAGACGCGCTGCTTGCCGAGGCGAAGCTGCGCATCGCCGAGCTTGCTCCCAAACACATCACAAAAGACGATATTTTCGCGTCGATAAACTATCTTGTCTGCCTGACGCACGACATCGGCAACGAGGACGATATCGACCATCTGGGCAACCGCCGCCTGCGCTCTGTGGGCGAGCTGCTGCAGAACCAGCTCCGCATCGGCTTTTCACGCATGGACAAGATCGTCAAGGAGCGCATGACGATCCAGGAAAACGAGTCCGTCACGCCCGAACAGCTTATCAACATACGCCCGATCCTCACCTCGATACGCGAATTCTTCGGAAGCTCGCCGCTGTCGCAGTTCATGGACCAAAACAACCCGCTTGCCGAGCTGACTCACAAGCGCCGCCTGTCGGCGCTCGGCCCCGGCGGTCTGAGCCGCGACCGCGCCAGCTTTGAGGTGCGCGACGTGCACTATACCCACTACGGGCGTATGTGTCCTATCGAAACGCCGGAAGGCCCGAACATCGGGCTTATCTCGTATCTTGCCACCTACGCGCGCATAAACGATTACGGCTTCATCGAAGCGCCCTATCGCCGCGTCGATCACAAAACAGGCGTGGTCACCGACGAGATCGTGTACATGACCGCCGATGTGGAGGATAACTATATCGTCGCGCAGGCAAACGAGCCGCTCGACGAGGAAAACCGCTTCGTTAAAAAGCGCGTCACCGCGCGCGCGCGCGCCGAGATAATCGAGATCGAGGCGTCCCGCGCCGACTTTATGGACGTTTCGCCCAAAATGGTGGTGTCGGTCGCGACCTCGATGATCCCCTTCCTTGAAAACGACGACAACTCGCGCGCGCTGATGGGCGCGAACATGCAGAAGCAGGCGGTGCCGCTGCTCGTCACCGAATCGCCTATCGTCGGCACGGGTATGGAGTATAAAGCCGCTGTCGACTCCGGCGTCGTGGTCTGCGCGGATGAAAACGGCGTTATAGAGCGCGTTTCCGCCGACGAAATCACGCTGCGCTGCGAGAACGGCAGGAAGATAACCTATCACCTGATAAAATTCAAGCGTTCCAACCAGGG
>DHAH01000033.1:2281-2868 GCA_002397345.1 Clostridiales bacterium UBA4959 | reverse complement strand
TGGGAGGGCTATAACTACGAGGACGCGGTGCTGCTCAACGAAAATCTGGTGCGCAACGACACCTATACCTCTATTCATATAGAAGAATATTCGCATGAGGCGCGCGATACAAAGCTGGGCCCGGAGGAAATCACGCGCGAGATACCCAACGTCAGCGACGACGCGCTGAAGGATCTGTCGCCCGACGGTATTATCCGCAAGGGTACGGAGGTGCGCGCCGGCGATATTCTGGTCGGAAAGGTCACGCCGAAGGGCGAAACCGAGCTGACCGCCGAGGAGCGGCTGCTCCGCGCCATTTTCGGCGAGAAGTCGCGCGAGGTGCGCGATACCTCCCTGCGCCTGCCGCACGGCGAATCGGGCATTGTCGTCGATGTGAAGGTGTTCTCACGCGACACCTCCGACGAGCTGCCCCCGGGCGTGAACAAAGTCGTGCGCGTTTATATCGCGCAGAAGCGTAAAATCTCGGTCGGCGACAAAATGGCGGGACGCCACGGCAACAAGGGCGTCGTCAGCCGCATCCTGCCGCCGGAGGATATGCCCTACATGGCGGACGGCACACCGCTTGACATCGTGCTGAACCCGCTGGG
>DHAH01000033.1:1755-2048 GCA_002397345.1 Clostridiales bacterium UBA4959 | reverse complement strand
CGAATGAATATCGGGCAGGTGCTCGAGGTGCATCTCGGCATCGCCGCGAAAAAACTGGGCTGGAAGGTCGCGACCCCCGTGTTCGACGGCGCGGGCGAGCAGGACATCATCGACTGCCTGAAACTTGCGGGCATGAGCGAAACCGGCAAAATGACAATGTACGACGGCAGAACCGGCGAACCTTTTGACAACCCCGTCACCGTCGGCATTATGTACTATCTGAAACTCCACCACCTTGTGGACGATAAAATCCACGCGCGCAGCACCGGCCCGTATTCGCTTGTCACTCAGCG
>DHAH01000033.1:0-1594 GCA_002397345.1 Clostridiales bacterium UBA4959 | reverse complement strand
ATGGAGGTCTGGGCGCTGGAGGCATACGGCGCCGCGTATACGCTGCAGGAGATACTCACCGTCAAAAGCGACGACACCACCGGCCGCGTAAAAACCTATGAAGCCATCGTCAAGGGCGAAAACATCCCCACCCCCGGCGTGCCGGAATCCTTCAAAGTGCTTGTCAAGGAACTGCAGTCGCTGTGTCTTGACGTGCGCGTACTGGATAAAAACGGCGACGAAATCGAGCTGTCCGCGCTGAGCGACGAGGAGCTTGAAACACCCACCTATGTCACCGAATCGGATATAGGCGAGGTTGTCGACGACACCGACAGCAGCGACGGCATGTATGAGGAAGATACCGAAGAAGACGATTTCGATCTGGGCGAAGAGCTGGATGAAGAAATCGCGCCGACCGGTGATTCCGGCGATTTTGATGAAGAAATATAAGGAGGAGAGGCTGTTAAATGATGGAACACAATACGTTTGATTCAATAAAAATCGGACTGGCGTCTCCCGAAATGATAAGAAGCTGGTCGCACGGCGAGGTGAAAAAGCCCGAGACCATCAACTACCGCACGCTGAAAGCGGAACGCGACGGCTTGTTCTGCGAGCGCATCTTCGGCCCGACCAAGGACTGGGAGTGCCTGTGCGGTAAATATAAACGCGTGCGCTATAAAGGCAAGATCTGCGAGAAGTGCGGCGTCGAGGTGACAACTAAAAAGGTGCGCCGCGAGCGCATGGGACATATCGAGCTTGCCGCGCCGGTCAGCCATATATGGTATTTCCGCGCCATCCCCTCCCGCATGGGGCTGCTGCTTGACATATCGCCCCGCCTGCTCGAAAAGGTACTCTATTTCGCGCAGTATATCGTAATCGATCCCGGCACTACGCCGATGCAGAAGAACCAGCTGCTCACCGAGCGCGAATACCGCGAGATGTACGAGCGTTATGAAAAAGATTTCAAGGTCGGCATGGGCGCCGAGGCTATAAAAGAGCTGCTGTCCGAGATTGACGTGGAGGAGCTGTCCCAGCAGCTCAAGCGCGAGCTTAATACCGTCACCGGGCAAAAAAAGCTGCGCATTATCAAGCGGCTTGACGTTGTGGAAAGCCTGCGCAAATCGGGCAACCGCCCCGAGTGGATGATTCTGGACGTTATCCCCGTGATCCCGCCCGACATCCGGCCCATGGTGCAGCTCGACGGCGGGCGCTTCGCCTCGTCGGACTTAAACGACCTCTACCGCCGCGTTATCAACCGCAACAACCGTCTTCGCCGGCTTATGGAGCTGTCCGCGCCCGACATTATCATCCGCAACGAGAAGCGTATGCTGCAGGAAGCCGTTGACGCCCTCATCGACAACGGACGCCGCGGCAAGCCGGTTACCGGCCCGTCCAACCGCCCGCTGAAATCGCTGTCCGAGATGCTGCGCGGCAAGCAGGGGCGTTTCCGCCAGAACCTGCTGGGCAAACGCGTCGACTATTCCGGACGCAGCGTTATCGTCGTGGGGCCGGAGCTGAAGATTTACCAGTGCGGTCTGCCCAAGGAAATGGCGCTGGAGCTGTTCAAGCCGTTCGTCATGAAGCGCCTTGTGGAAACCGGCGCCGCCGGAAACAT
>DHAH01000014.1:7352-10525 GCA_002397345.1 Clostridiales bacterium UBA4959 | reverse complement strand
TTCATACAGCTTGTTGAACACATCGACTGTATGCTCGTTGAAGAATACAATCTCAAAGTCGCCGTCTGTCGTGCGCTGGGTTATGGGTATCTCAAAGCTGGTGACAATGGCGCGCATACTGTGGACGTTGGTCAATATGCCGTATTTGTCGTTCATATCATATTTATCGTTGTTGTCGAGGTCAGCCGACACCAATTTTGACAGCTCGATGATCCTGTCCAGTGTCCAGTTGCCGTCTTTCACCGTTTGATACGGACTTTCAATATTATTGTCGGCGGCGATTTGTTTGTTGAAGAACACAGCGTATATATAGCTCCACATCGACAGCGACAGGTCTCCGATGGTGAAGTACAGGTTGCCGTTCACGGTGTTGTTGTCAACCATGCTTTTAACCCACCAATCGGCGTTTACGTTGAAGTCCGGAATTTTATTAAGCGCCAGAAAGTTGCCCTCTGACGCCAGCGGCGCGCCATATGCGAGATAAACCGCTATGGCATCGTATGAATGATCGTCCGCTTTAACCGTCTTTTTTATCGCGTTTTGAAAGGACGCCGCGTCCGACCACGAGCCCGGTATGGCGTTATATGTAATTTTAGTTTTATACGCATCGGAAATACGTGAGTTACGATTAAATATCGCATCGTTCACCACTTCTGCGTTCTCGCTGTCCACGGCAATTTCATACTCGAGCGTGGTGCGGCACAGGAAATTGCAGGCCTTTCCCTCGAAATTCTGCGCGGGCAGTGTGGCGAAATAATCTATTCTATCCTCGGATTCCGGTGCTGTTGACTCTTGTATAGTGGTATCAGCCTTTTGACTGCCGTCAGGCGCCGCGCAGCCCGCGGCTATCGTAACGAGCAGAACAACCGTTAACAAAAGTGAAACAAGTTGCTTTGACATTATTTTTCCTCCGTTTTAAAATGTTTAATATATTTTAAACCATTATTATTATTTTGTCAATACAACAACGGCGGCTGCGCGCATAAAATATAATAAACTGACAAAAGCGGGTGATCGGTATGACGGGCGGAGGACAAAGGCGTTTATGTACGGATGTGGAGCTTGACACCCCTTATCCGCCGATAAGGGTAGAGGCTCCGAACCTTGACTACGCGATATCGCTGTTTAAATCATACGCCGGTTATGACAGCGAGCTTACAGCGTCGACGCAATATTTATATCAAACCGCGATATTATTTCCGGACGATCCGGTTTCGGCGGATCTGCTGGAGTGCATCGGGTTCGTCGAGATGGGGCATTTCCATGTCCTGGGTCGCATTATATATCTGCTTGGCGCCGATCCGAGGGTCTACGCTCCGGCGTCGCAATTCGGCGCGTCGCGTCGGGCGAGGGTCGAGGGCACAGTGCCGGAACCTGAAACGAAGAACGGCTACACCTGGTGGAGCGGCGACATGCTGATCTACACAAATGAATACATCACTCTGATACAGGATAACCTGCAGCTTGAAAAAATCACAATCGCCAATTTCAACGCCGCGATCCGCGAAATCGACGACATTTACATACGCGCCATGCTCGAACGTATTATCCTCGACGAGCGGCGGCACGTCGAGATATTCCAAAGTATGCTCGACGCCGCGCAGTCTGGAACGTGACGGCAGCATATCTTCGTTTCTTTTTAAACGGGCGGGGTTTTACCTCGCCCGTTATTATCGCCGCGTATTATCGACCACGCATCGGTGAGCCGCCCGACGCTCCACGCGGCGTTGGCGGGACTGGTCGAAGGCAAATACACAGCGTTTTGTCCTGTTATCGGCAGAATGAATTTGTTGTACAGCGACTGTGCCAGCCGCCCGTTGACAAATATTTGTTTAATCGGAGCGCAGTTCAAGATAATTCCGAGATCGTTTGGGCGCGCGTCCGCGATCGAGCTGTCCGCGCTGCCTGTAACGTCGCATTCGGCGGCGACATCCCACAGCGCGAGCCGGCGGCCAGTTAAGAATTCGATTTTTTCTTCTTTTGTTTCGGGCGTTCGATCACCATAAACAGCCGCAAGCACCCGCCAAAACCGGTTCTGCGGATGCCCGTAAAAAAATCCCGACGCGCGGCTCGCTTCAGACGGAAAACTGCCGAGTATCAACTTTTCTGATTTTTCATTATATACAGGTGCAATCGGATGTGTGATTTTCATAATGATCCAAAATATTGCGGTGGTCCGGATTTATTTTTTGGCATATCAGCGTTCTCCCGGGCGGGGTAAAACCACGCACTAAAGATTTATTTCTCCCTCGAACACAATTTCCGCCGGGCCGGTCATGAACACGGTTTCGGGTGTGTATTCGATTATAAGCGTGCCCCCGCGCAGCTCGACAGTGATAGGGCGCGCGCGGTCACACAGCCCATTTTCCACCGCCGCGACAGCGGTTGCACACGCGCCCGTACCGCAGGCTAATGTTTCGCCGCTGCCCCGCTCCCACACGCGCATACGCAGCGCGTTATAGCCTGTGACTTCGGCGAATTCCACGTTGATCCGTTCGGGAAACAGCTTATCACGCTCGATGGACGGCCCCAGTTCGGTCACAAGTTCCGGCGAGGCGAACAACACGCAGTGCGGATTCCCCACCGATACAAGCGTGATTTTATGCGTACCGCACTCAAGCGCAGTTTCGCGCCCGACAACGCTGCCGCCGTTCAGCTCCGACAGCTCCACGTTGCCCATATCAACGCGCACACTTTTTACACCGCTGTTTTCAGCGTTGACGTCCTCAGGATAAATTTTGAGTATTTTCACACCGCTGTTAGTTTCCAGCCGCGCGGTGCCGCTTTTTATATAACCATGCTCATACAGATATTTGCCTATACAACGCGTAGCGTTGCCGCACATCTTCGCTTCGCTGCCGTCGGCATTGAATATACGCATGCGCGCGTCGTTTGCCGTGTTATCGGGCGGCAGTAGCAGCACAACACCGTCGCCCCCGATCCCGAAGTTGCGGTCGCACAGCCGTCTTGACAACGTTTCGGTGTCGTTTATACTGTGCGCATAATCCGAGGCCTGCGGAAAGCAATCAATAAAAATAAAATCATTGCCGCAGCCCTGCATTTTTGTAAATTTCAATTTCATCGGCATCATCCCTTAATATAATATGCATTGATTTTAACATGCCGCCGCGGTTTAGTCAAGGTTATTAATATTATACTTAAATTCGATTATA
>DHAH01000014.1:6667-7191 GCA_002397345.1 Clostridiales bacterium UBA4959 | reverse complement strand
AATTCGATTATAAACTCGGTAAACATCCGCGCTAAAAGCTTGAACATATGTGTTTTAACACGGATTTTTTCATTAGTTATTGAACTTTAGTATTATATCCCTTGACATAAGCATTATAATAGAATAAAATATTAATTGGTGCCACGAAAAAACCACCGCCCCAACATGGGCGGTGTTATCAAAAATCAAAGCTGGCAGCGTATAAACTTCACTATACCGCAGAGAACGACTCCGGCGGCTGCAATCATCCCTAAATCGACAAGCGACAGCGAAATGTCGCCATGCGAGGCTATTGTTTGAATGGGCGTGTCAGGCGCGGTTTTGGTACAGAGCGTTATCTCGGCGCTGCATTTGCGGCGGATTTGTTTGTAATCGGAATTTTTATAATTTGTATACCAATTCTTTACGCCTGTCACCGCGCCGGTAAACCCTGTTTTAAAGGTGTTCCACATATTTGTCGCAGTCTGTGTGTTTTGTGTATCCATATTATTTCCCCCTTATAATATATATCAATGTATGATTTA
>DHAH01000014.1:3266-6551 GCA_002397345.1 Clostridiales bacterium UBA4959 | reverse complement strand
AATATATATCAATGTATGATTTAATCAACAATATAAAGTATTAGTAATCTTATCTTATTTATCCGAGTAAATCAAGCGTATTTGTGTTAAATAATGTTAAACTTTAATTCACCGGTAAAAAATTTGCCCGGAGTCGGGGATGTGAGGGCGAAGCAGCTTGCAAAGCTCGGTATAACCGACGCGGGCGGGCTGCTCCGCCATTTTCCGCGCGCCTATCAGCACCGCGGCAATGTGCGGATGCTCTCTGACGCATCCGACGGCGAGATAGGAGCGTTTATCCTGACAATCCGGACGCCGCCGGTCACTAAAATGGTGAAAAACCGTATGACGATCACAAAATTTACCGCCTTCGACGACTCTCGAACTTGCGTGATCGTATTTTTTAACCAGCGTTATATAAACGATATTTTCATGGTCGGAGAAATGTTCCGTTTTTGGGGCAAGCTCTCTTTCGACGGCGGAGTCGCGACGCTGTCCTCGCCTGTGTTCGAGCAGGTGCGGGACGACAAACCGCTGCCCGAATTTGTACCGCTCTATCCCTTGACCGCCGCGCTTTCGCAGAAATATCTGGGCGGGCTTGTGAAGGCGGCGCTCGAGCGTATCATCGAATATCCCCCGGTGCTGCCCGATACCGTTTACCGCGAGGAGGGACTTTGCACCGCGCCCGAGGCATATAAATTCACGCATTTCCCGAATAATTACGCCGAACTGGAGCGCGGCAGGGCGTATTTCGTGTTCGAGGAGCTGTATGTGTTCGCGCTGGGCATGGCGCACACCCGGCGGGAGCGTCCGGAGGGCTGCGCCCCGCCGCTCGAACGCGTGGACAGCCGCGAATTTTTAGCGGCGCTGCCGTTTGAATTAACCGGCGCTCAAAAGCGCGTTACAAATGAAATCTACTCGGATATGACTTCCCCGCGCCGCCGACCGATGGCGCGGCTGGTTTCAGGAGATGTGGGCAGCGGAAAGACGGTCTGCGCCGCCGCCGCCGTATATTTTACGGTTAAAAACGATTATCAGGCGATGCTGATGGCTCCGACCGAGATTTTAGCGTCGCAGCATTACACAGACCTGTCGGAGCTGTTCAGCCGGCTGGGTTTCAGCGTCGCGCTTTTAACCGGTTCGACAAAGGCGGCGGATAAAAAAGCGATAAAGTCGGGGCTGCGGGACGGGACGATAGATTTTGTGATCGGCACACACGCGCTGCTGACCGATGATGTGGAGTTTAAAAATCCCGCGCTGGTGATCACCGACGAGCAGCACCGCTTCGGCGTTATGCAGCGCGCGCGGCTGGCGGCAAAGGGCAGCGACCTGCACGTGCTTGTCATGAGCGCGACGCCCATACCCCGAACGCTTGCGCATATAATCTACGGCGATCTTGATATGTCGGTGGTCGACGAACTGCCGCCCGGCAGACAAAAGGTAGGCACCTTCGTCGTCGACGACAGTTTCCGCGAACGGCTTAACGGCTTCATCGCCAAAAACGTAGCAGATGGCGGACAGGTGTATATAGTATGCCCCGCGATCGAAGACGCGGAAGAAACATTAAAAGATGAAACCGACAACGACGAGCCGGGCGAGGGGCTTACAATAAACGACAGCGGTGTGGTCGGTTTTGATTTCGACGGCGATAATAATAAAGTGAGCGAGCCACGCCTGAAAAGCGCCGTGGGATACGCGAAAAAGCTGCGTGAGGAAGTTTTCCCCGACTTGCGCGTCGGTTTTATCCACGGCAGAATGCCCGCCGCCCAAAAAGACGGCATAATGCGCGACTTTTCGGCTGGGAACATTGATATATTAGTGTCTACAACGGTGATCGAAGTGGGTATCAACGTACCCAACGCCAGTCTGATGATAGTCGAAAACGCCGAGCGGTTCGGGCTGTCGCAGCTCCACCAGCTTCGCGGCCGCGTCGGGCGCGGTACGCGCAAATCGTATTGCATTTTGGTGTCCGATACCAAAAATGAGCAGTCAAAGAGCCGGCTGGAGGTTTTACACGACACAAGTGACGGCTATAAAGTCGCGCAAGCTGATCTTGATATGCGCGGGCCGGGTGATTTCTTTCCGCGCGGGTCTGACGCGACGCGCCAGCACGGCGAGTTGCGTTTTAAATTCGCCAGTTTGTGCGGCGATATGGAGCTGCTGCGCCGCGCATTCGGCTACGCCGAGTCATGTGAGGCGACGCCCGCGGCAATTAAAGCCGCGCAAACGTGGTTTGGGATGAAGATGGAGTATTGACGTTTACAAAATGAACTTTGTAGGGTATAATAGAACAAACAGATAAGATATATAATATTTTTAAACGTTACAGTGCGCAATGTGAAAAAACTTCGCATGATAATTTGCATTGAAAACAAGAGGGAGGGTTATTCGGTATGCATATTAATGATGAAATTATAAAAATAAAAGACGCTATTATTAATACTGTACCTGTCGAAAAACTATATTTGTTTGGCTCCTTTGCCAACGGTAAACCAAACGAAAACAGCGATTACGATTTTTATATAGTAATTCCGAATAACAGCATACGACCTATTGACGCTATTGGCGACGCTTATTTGGCTATGCGCGGTATTAAAAAAAGACCTGTGGATATTCTCGCGGGTACTGCGGAAATATTCGACCGCCGTTCCGCTCAATTAACTATAGAGCAAAAAATCGCGAAAGAGGGTGTTGTGTTATATGAACGCGGCAAATAATATATCGGAATGGGTGAGGCTTGCAGATATGGATATGGCAACGGCGCGTCATATGTTCGAAACATACTCTCCGAAACCTATTGAGATAATATGTTTTCACTCCCAGCAGGCTGCGGAAAAAATGTTGAAATGTTATTTAATTTTTCGCAATATTGAAACACCAAAGACTTATGATATGCAAACACTCTGCGAGATGTGTGTTGAGCTTGACACAAATTTTAACACTATCTACCGATCGGCTGTTCTGCTGACCCGATATGGCGTGATCCCACGATATCCTACGGAACTCGTATTAATTGAACAAGATGCTATAAACGCTATCGGTTATGCAAATGATGTCATGGTGTTTGTAAAAAATATGATCCCGGAAAATTCGGAGACTACAAAATGAACGTGCAAGCGTATAAAATATTAGCGATAGGCGACGTCGTCGGGCCGGCTGCGTCAGAAGCGCTGTGCAGGCAGCTCTACAAGCTGCGCGGCGAGCTCGGCGCGTCACTTGTCATTGTCAACGGCGAAAACGCGTGCACGGGCAACGGGCTTGACGCCGCTACAGCGAAGGCGTTTTTAGGCGCGGGGGTCGACGTCA
>DHAH01000014.1:897-3125 GCA_002397345.1 Clostridiales bacterium UBA4959 | reverse complement strand
GGGTCGACGTCATCACCTCCGGCAACCATATCTGGCATAAACGTGACATTAAACAGTTCCTTGAAGATTGCCCGACGCTGATCCGACCGATGAACTACCCTTCCGTCTGCCCCGGTCACGGCAGCGTCATCGTCAGCCGCGGCGATAAGCGGGTGCTCGTGATTAACGCGCTGGGGACAGTATTCATGGATCCGTTTGACAACCCCTTCGATGCCGTTGACCGCGTGCTCGAGCGCGAGGCAGGTAAATATGACTACTCCGTACTCGATATCCATGCCGAGGCGACTTCCGAAAAACAAGCGATTGCAAACTATTTCGACGGCAGGATCAACATTATCTTCGGCACCCACACACATGTGCAGACCGCCGACGAGCGCATCCTCCCGAAGGGGAGCGGTTATATCACCGATCTGGGTATGACCGGTCCGCTCGATTCTGTGCTGGGGATTAAAACGGATATTATTATCGAAAAGTTCCGCACCCACATGCCCACACGCTTCGAGATTGCCGAAGGTGCGCTGGAGCTGCAAGGCGCGGTGTTTACGCTCGGTATAAACACCGGACGTGCCATCGAGATAAAGCGATTGAAAATCGCCCTGTAAAATACATCGAGGTTGGTTAGCGTGCGAGCACGCCGACCAACCCCGCGTATTTTTATGTAATAATTAATTTATTAATAGCACACGCCCTGCCACAACATAGCGTCGGCGACTTTGAGGAAACCGGCTATGTTCGCGCCGGCGACGAGGTTACCCTCGCAGCCGTATTCTTTCGCGGCGTTCGAAATGCTCTTGTATATGTTTTTCATTATGCCGTGCAGTTTTGCGTCGACTTCATCGAACGTCCACGACAAGCGCTGCGAGTTCTGTGACATCTCAAGCCCGGAGGTTGCGACGCCGCCCGCGTTAGCCGCTTTTGCGGGCGCAAACATGATGCCCTTCTGCTGGAACAGCGCGACCGCCTCGGGCGTGGAGGGCATATTCGCGCCTTCCGCGACTGCCATGACGCCGTTTGCGATCAACTTCGCCGCGCCGTCGGCGTTAAGCTCGTTCTGCGTCGCGCAGGGCAACGCGATGTCACACTTCACAGACCAAATCCCGTCGCAGCCCTCGGTATAGACCGAACCGGGCACGCGGTCGGCATATTCTTTGATGCGTCCGCGCTCGACTTCCTTAATTTTACGCACGACATCAAGGTTCACGCCGTTTTTATCGTAAATATAACCGTTCGAGTCGGACATCGCGACCACTTTCGCTCCCAGCTTCATCGCTTTTTGCGTCGCGTAGATCGCAACGTTGCCCGAACCGGAGATAACCACGGTTTTTCCTTCAAATGACTGACCATGCTCGCGCAGCATTTCTTCAGTTAAATAGCACAGACCATAGCCCGTCGCTTCGGTTCGCGCAAGCGATCCGCCGTAGGACAGACCCTTGCCGGTGAACACGCCTGTAACCTCGTTTGTCAGTCGTTTATACTGACCGTACATGAAGCCGATCTCTCGCGCGCCGGTGCCGATGTCACCCGCGGGGACGTCGGTGTCGGGTCCGATATGTCTGTACAGTTCGTTCATAAAACTTTGGCAGAAACGCATTACTTCGCCATCGGACTTGCCTTTAGGATCGAAGTCGGCGCCGCCTTTACCGCCGCCCATGGGCAGACCGGTGAGCGAATTTTTAAAAAGCTGCTCGAAGCCGAGAAATTTAAGTATCGACGCGTTGACTGAAGGGTGCAGTCTGATGCCGCCCTTATACGGCCCGATTGCGGAATTATACTGTATGCGATAGCCGCGGTTAACCTGCACCCGTCCGGCGTCGTCCACCCAGCTAACGCGGAAAGAAATCATACGCTCGGGCTCGACGATACGGTCGATAACGCCGGCTTTCACGATGTCGGGACGCTTTGCGACCACAGGTTCGAGCGATTCGAGCACCTCACCCACCGCTTGAAGAAATTCAGGTTCGTTCGGGTTGCGTTTTTTTGTGTTGTCATAAACGGATGCCAGATATTCGCTGCGAAAATTCATATATACTCTCCTCATTTAATATAACATAACAATAATTATTATACCACCGGTAACGCAATAATGCAACATTTGATTTTGTAAATTTCATTTTCGCAAATATACAATTTTTACTACATTTTTTATCATTTTCCATTCCTATACTTAAATTCGATTATGAACTCGTTAAAAATCCGCGCCAAAAACTTGAATATATGGGTTTTGACGC
>DHAH01000014.1:444-691 GCA_002397345.1 Clostridiales bacterium UBA4959 | reverse complement strand
AGCTATCGAATTTTAGTATTAGGCATAAAAAAAGCCCCCCTTTAATAAAATATTACAGAATTCTTCATGTATATTTCATTTTTGGAGGTCGGTCGTGGACGACAGCCGCCGCAATCGGATTAATACTAATCCGGGCAAGTTGACAAGATATATATTAAACGGATCGGCGCTCGCGGCGACAACTTTGCTGCTGCGCGGCATCGGCGTACTGTGGAACTCGTTTTTATCCGCTCGGTTGGGTGCGGCG
>DHAH01000014.1:0-331 GCA_002397345.1 Clostridiales bacterium UBA4959 | reverse complement strand
TATCCGCTCGGTTGGGTGCGGCGGGCGTAGGTTTAATCTCGCTGACCATGTCTGTCTATATGCTCGCGGTTACGTTCGCGACCTCGGCGATAGGTTTCGCGGCGACAAAACTCGTCGCCGAGGCAATGGCGCGCGACGATTCTGACGGCAGCAACGGAAACAGCCGTGACATAATGCGAAGCTGCGTATGTCACGCGCTTGTCACGGGCAGTATCGCGTGCCTGACCCTGACGCTTTCAGCCGATTTCGTCGGTCGGGCGTGGCTTGGCGACGCGCGCACAATCTTGTCACTGCGGCTGCTCGCAGTCAGTCTGCCCGCGATTTCGGTGCA
>DHAH01000104.1:30924-33416 GCA_002397345.1 Clostridiales bacterium UBA4959 | reverse complement strand
GTCATATCATTTGACAACGCAGATTATAGTATGTATAAAAAATTATATATTATTGACATCATGATAAAAAAGAGTTATAATATGGCAGGTATAATAATGGGGTGGACAATAAATTGATATATGCCCAAATAAATGCGTTCGGTCTTTTCGTATTATTATTAATGCTTTTTTCTATAAAACGCAACCTCACCGTGCGTTATGGCGAAAAAATATTTATCAAACTGATTGTATCGCTTGCGGTAATTCTTATCATTGACGCGGTAGTAAATATTTTAAACGGTTCGGTCTTCTTATACGCAAGGATATTGCTGATAATAATAAATACAATATATTCTTTTATTCTCGGGCTGATATCTCTATATTGGATGCTGTATTTAGATTATAGTATTTATAGCGATAAAACGGGTTTGAACCGGAGAAAAAAGTGGTATAGAATACCTGTCGCGGTTATTTTAACAATCTCTATTATTAACCTATTTACCAAATGGATATTTTATATAGATGCAAATAACATATTCATAAAAGGACAATATTACGGCATTATGGTGTCGCTGCTATGGATAATGCTGTCGATACCCTCGGTTATTGCGATACATAAAGCCATTATCGAGCCGCTCAGCTACCGGCGGCGAGAATATATTATAGAGGCATTATATATATTGCCCCCACTGATCGGCTGGATATTACAATATTATTTAAATCTGACACCCATTATGTGGATGCTGGCGGTGGCTTCGATGCTGCTGAACTTTCTCGAGATTCAGGGCATGCAAATTTCGCTCGACGCACTTACGGGTATTAATAACCGCAGAACATTTAACCGTTATATCGAAACTTTTGTCGGCAACCCCAAACAAAAAGAATCGCTTTACCTGCTGATTATAGATGTAAATGATTTTAAGCTGATTAATGACACATACGGGCATGTGGCGGGCGATGACGCGCTGGTAAGCTTTGCATCAATACTTAAAAAGATATGCGGACAATATCACTGCTTTTTGGCGCGGTATGGCGGTGACGAATTCGCTGTGATATGCATCGATACCGACGAAAAACAGATCAATGATATTATAGTAAGTATTAATAGCGAGATAGAATTGATAAATAACCTTAACGAAAAGCAATATAAGCTGTCGTGCAGTATAGGATGCTCGATATTACGCAGTTTTGAGGCCGCGGATATAAATAAATTAATATCCGATGCCGACCGTGACATGTATGCACATAAAAATAATTATAAACACGCAAAATTAATCAGCCAACAGGAAATAAAAAAACGGTAACGAAAAAATACGGGAGTACGCGCGGGAGAGCTTTTCTCCCCTGCGTACCCCCGTATTTATGCGTCGTCATGCCACCGTAACGGTGTGGGTGAATAAATAGTCGCGCCAACGCTCGCAATACGCGCGTTTCATGTGGATGCCGTCAACGCCCGCGTCCTCCGGCAGCGCGCCGTCTTTGTCGGCGACGGCCTCGGGCACGTTGACATAAAATACATTTTCATCCACGCACATCCGCACGATCAAACCGTTAAATATCGCTATCCGGCTGTTGTTAAATATCTTGTCTGATTTCGATTTGGAATCCGAAACCGGCAGAATAAGCTGTACATAAATAATCGCGTCCGGGTTGTATTTGCGGACCAGCTCGATAAGTGATTTATAATAATTTATAAAAGCGTTGGTGTTTATCCAGCCCAGCTCGTTAATGCCCAGCATTATATAAATTTTGTTAAAACTATTACCGTATTCAATCGCCTGTGCCACGGTCAATTTGCCGTTTGCGCTTGTTTTAACCTCTTTGGGTATTTTGAAGCTGTCCAATGGTTGGATGAAATACTCCGTGAAAGAACTGCCCGCGGTCAGCCCTTTATTGGAATAATAAACGGCGTTGTTTAATCCGGCATACATGCGGAACCCCTCCGTGCGCGAGTCGCCGATAAACAGCGCGTCGTCAAAATACGACGTGTCTACAGGTGATGATTCGGGTACGGGTTTGGTAAAATCGTAATCCTTCAGATAGACAACCTCGCCGGTATCGACCGGTTCAGTAGTCGTGGGTTCCGTTACCGGAGTGGTATCAGGCGGTGCCGGCTCCGTTACCGGAGCCGCGGTTTGATCGGGCGTTATGGTTTCCACCGCAGCCGTTGTCACAGCAGACGGAATGTCGGTTTCCGGTACGGTATTTAAACATGACAAAATTAAAAAAACGACAATAGTACCAAATAATAGGGTCAACAAAACAACAGCCGCTATAATGAGCGCCAGTTTACGAAACCTTATTTTTCGCCGGGAAATATAGAATTCGCGGATTTTATCAATATTTGCCATCTATAAAATATAAACCGTCACAAGACAGATAAAAAATCAAATTACAATAATAGTATAATCCATTTCATAGTTTTTTTCAATAAAAAAAATTGTAAATTTTTACGAAAGGACGGGGAAAAAATCGAGCCACCTATTCGGGTATGGTACCCGGATAGGCGGCTT
>DHAH01000104.1:25062-30794 GCA_002397345.1 Clostridiales bacterium UBA4959 | reverse complement strand
GGATAGGCGGCTTATATTATGGGCGGCGCGCCGCCCATGACAGATTCGGTTTATATTTTGCAGCGAACTACTTCGCCGGTGCGGTCGGACTCGAACGAGGCTTCCATAACCTTCATCACGCGGCGCATTTGGGCGTGTGTGATGAGCTGGGTTTCTTTACCGTCGATCGCTTTGACAACGTTGCGGTAGAAATCATGCACATCAGAAGCGGGAAGCGGCTGCTCGAACGATGTAATGGTCTTGTCGTTGCGCGGCGCCATCGTCTTTGTAATGCCTGAAGCGGCCTGGATCGGCACGATATCCTTTTCGTCCCAGTTGTGGCAGCAGACGACCTGCATCGGTCTGCCCCAGTCGCTGATGAGCGCGGAGCCGTTGGTACCTTGGATGTACATACGCGGGAGCTGGATGAAGTTTGAGGTTCCGACCTCGACATAATATTGCAGTCCCGACTCGAAGATCAAGTTGACGCGGCAGCCGTCATCGACTTCCGCGTTGGTGATGAAGTCGAAGCGCGCGAAAACGCCGACTACCGGGTCGTCCGGGAAAGCAAACAGCGCCTGATCGATGAGGTGGACGCCCCAGTCGAGCAGCATACCGCCGCCATGTTCTTTTTCAGCGCGCCAGTCGCCGGGTATACCGCGCGAGCCGTGAACGCGCGACTCAACGTTGAAGATTTCGCCCAGCTTACCGCTTTCTTTTATCTCCTTGACCGCAAGGATCTCGTTGTCCCAGCGGCGGTTCTGGTGAACGGTGAACAGCTTGCCGCTCTTTGTCGCGGCGGCTATCATCTTTTCCAGCAGCGCGGAGGAAAGCGTCACAGGCTTTTCGGATATGACGTTCTTGCCGGCTTCAAGCGCTTTGCACGCTATCGGGCAGTGCATTTCGTTGGGGGTCGCGATGGTGATAATATCAACCTTCGGGTCGGCGAGCACAGCCTCGAAGGAATCATAGGCGAAAATGCCTTTCGAGCGCGCGTATTCGTTGCGTTCGGGCTTGATGTCATATACGCCGGCGAGGTTCACAACATCGCTGCGCAGCGCGCAATCGGCGTGCCAGCCGCCCATTCCGCCGTAACCGACGATAACAAGATTTTTTTTCATTTTTACATGCCATAACGCGCGTTCTTTTACACGCGTCCTTTCATGATCGCAATTTATATTATTTGGACATTTATTCGGGCGGCAGAACGCCGCACTTATATTTGAAATCACAAAGTATACTAATGGCTAAAAGTTATGTGAAAACTTTAGCTTTCACAATTTATGCCCACGCCATAGAGCCGGGCTTCGGCTCGGAAATGATCGCTTTCCGCAGGAAATCAACGGCTTTGCCCAGACCCTCGTCAATGCTCATCAGGCTGTCTTCGTGCTCGATGGACATAACCTTGTCATAACCGACAAGACGCAGGTTGCTGACTATGTCGCGCCAATACTGCATTCCGTTGCCGTATCCGACCGCGCGGAAAACCCAACTGCGGTGCAGCTCGTCGCCGTAATGCTTGGTGTCGAGCACTCCGTCGGTGCGCGAGTTGTACGGATCGATTTTTGTATCCTTCGCGTGCACATGGTAAATAGCGTCCGCGAGCTTGCGGATGGCAAGCACAGGGTCGATGTCCTGCCAGATCAGATGCGAGGGGTCGAAGTTCGCGCCGATTGTCGGACCGACCGCCGCGCGGAGCCGGAGGCAGGTTTCGGGGTTATAAACGCAGAAACCGGGATGCATCTCAAGCGCGATTTTGGTTACGCCGTGCGCGTTTGCAAAAGCGACGGCTTCTTTCCAATAGGGGATCAGCACTTCATTCCATTGATAATCAAGTATCTTCAGGAAATCGTCCGGCCACGGGCAGGTGACCCAGTTGGGATATTTCGAACCTTCACTGTCACCGGGGCAGCCGGAGAACGTGACGATCGTGTCAACGCCCAGCTTTTCAGCCATTAAAACGGCGCGTCGGAAATCGTCGTCAAACGCTTTTGCGATTGCCTTGTCGGGGTGGACGGGATTGCCATGTACCGACAGCGCGCAGACATCAAGCCCGTATTTTTCTATGGTTTGTACAAATTTGAAAAACGCGTCGCGGTCGGCAAGCAATTTTTCGGGGTCGCAGTGGGCTTTGCCCGGATACCCGCCCGCCGGTATTTCCACCGACTCCACACCGAGCGATTTCAGCTTCGCCAGCGCCGCGTCGAAGGTCATTCCTCCGTAAAGCGCGGAAAAAACGCCGAGTTTCATTGTGCGTTACCTCCAGTTTGTAGATTTTAGTTGGGAACTGGGAACGGGGATACGGGGGATACGCGTGGGGGGAGAAGCTCCCCCCACACCCCGCAAATTAAAGCAAAATTCATTATTAAATAATAATTATTTTTAAAAGGTTTAAGGGGGTTTGGGGGATTTTTCCTCAAAAAAGCCCCCAACGTTCCCTCGTATCCTTCGTCCCTCGTCACCCTCGTTTTTAGAAGTGGTAGGCTGTGCCAGACGCTGCGGACTTGTAGATACCCTCGAGGATCTGTGTGACGCAGAAGGCCTGCTCAGGCAGTACGACGGTCGGCTTATCGTTGATAACCGCGTCAATCCACAAGCGCGCTTCACGAACTTCAGGCGCTTCACCCGTATCGCCGTCGTTGAACGCGACGCCGCCGGCTGAGAAACTGGGTTTAAATACGTACTGACGTCCGTTGCGGACGCCGTTGATACGGACGCCGTCGTTCATGTCAGCGCCTGCGAGCGTACCGCAGACAGAGGTGACCGCCTCGCGCACGTCGAGCGTATTAAGCGCCCACGAAGCTTCGAGGTGGATGGTCGCGCCGTTCTCCATGACGACAAAGCCGAACGCGCTGTCCTCGACGGTGAACTTATCGGGATCCCAGCCGCCCCACGCGTTGCCCTGCAGGTCGGGGGAGTTCTTATTAAGCATATGATATGTTGTGCCAACGCAGTACTTGGGTTTGTAGTTATCCATGATCCAGAGCGTGAGGTCGAGCGCGTGCGTGCCGATGTCGATCAGCGGACCGCCGCCCTGCTCGTATTCATTCAGGAACACGCCCCAGGTCGGAACGGCGCGGCGGCGGATAGCGGTCGCTTTGGCGTAGTAGATATCGCCGAAGGTGCCGCTCTCTGCTTCACGCTTGAGGTAGAGGCTGTCCGAGCGGTGACGGCTCTGATAGCCGATAGTGAGCTTTTTGCCGGTGCGTTTCGCCGCATCGAGCATATTTTTGGCTTCCGCAGAGTTGATTGCCATGGGCTTTTCGCACATTACATGCTTACCCGCTTCGAGCGCGGCGACAGTGATGGTGCTGTGCATGCGGTTGGGGGTCAGCACATGGACGACGTCGATAGACTTGTCCTCAAGCAACTTGGTGTAATCGGTATAAACAGCCGCTCCGGGAGCGCCATAACGGCTTTTCGCGGCTTCGGCGCGCTCGACGACGATATCGCAGAATGCGACCATCTCGATGTTGTGCAGTTTGCTCAGTGACGGCATATGCTTGCCGTTAGCGATGCCTCCGCATCCGATTATACCTATTCTGACTTTTTCCATTTGGAATGTTCCTCCGATATAAAATTAATATAAAAATTCTCAGATATATAACAGATTCCGAGCAACATTATATTGCAACTTGGAGATATTGTCAAGAGTGAAGTGAATATGTTAACGGCTTGTTTGTAAAATATTTATTGTCATATGCTGTACATAGTGTTATAATAAACTGGAATGATAAACCGAGCTGCGTTTAAAACAATATGGCTTATAAAAAATGTATTATTATAAAAGAAAATTTAATCTGACGGCGGCGGTTGTCGCTGTGATTCTATGCGCGATTTCGCTTACCTGCGTAATTCGGGCGGAGAATATCGGTGACAATGCGCCCAAAACTCCGGAAGAGATAGAAATCGCAAAAAAATGCCTGACCGACCGCTGGTACGCGAGCGGAGGCGTTCTCATAACCGGCGGCGACGGCGCGCTGGTTTTCGAAGTGTCCGACACCGACCCGTTTATCGAAACCACCGAACTGCGTTATAACAATTTTACAAACGCCAACGCGCTGCGCCTGCGGCTGATAAACGGCGCGGGCTGCAAATCGGTGACATTGTATTACACCACCTATGCCAGCCCCGATTTTTCCGGCGAGCGCAGCCGCACGGTTGAGCTCAGCGCCGCAACGGGCGTGCAGACGGCGTATCTTCCGGTGCCTTCCGATTATGTGGGGCAGCTTCGCATAGTGTTTGCCGGCGAGCTGCGCGGCGATATAAAAATTCTGTCGCTCGTGCCCGTTTCGACCTATATATCAAATGATAACGGTTACGCGGAGGTCACATCCTGCAAAGAAACCTCCTCTGACACGATAAAAATCGAAGGCGCGCTGACTGAAGCGGCGTTATACAAGCTACGCGGATACGAACTGGAGCTGTATGAACTTGACTGCTGGCAGGATGCCGACGCGGCGACGCTGTCGGCGCTCCGCCCGGTCGACAGCTCCGCCGCTGTGCATTCGTTTGTCTTCGAGATACCGCTCTACCGCGGCGACGGAACCTCGCGCATTAATTCTAAATTTGCCGTTGTCGCCTGGCGCGACGGTGTGCCGCTGTTGCTCGACGGTTATAAATACATATCCAATCCCGAACATATCGCGCTCATTGAAACAGAAAACGAACGCTCGGCGCTGATAAAGGGCGCCTCTCCCGCGGAGTCGGCTGGTTCGCTTATAGACAGCGGTACAGCACAGACAGTGATAGAGGTCAGCCTGCCTAAATTGATGACGCTGACCGGGTCGGGCGTGACCTTCATCTCCGACGGAGCCGTTTATGCCGCCAATAACGATTATGTATCGGCGCTCGACGCGTCGATACGGCGGTCTACGGAGAGCGGCATCCGCGTATATCTGCGGCTCACGACCTCCGCCACCGGCTCATCGTCAGAAAACCGCGTGTTCAGTCACCCCGCTTCCGTGCCGTCGGCTGTATACACGGCGTTCAACACCGAAACCGCGTCGGGAGTCGCGTATCTGCGAGCCGCGTGCGAGTTTCTGGCAAGCCGCTACAGCGCGGACAATTATCCGAACGGCAGGGTGCAGGGTTATATAATCGGATGCGGCGTCGAGAACGCGAATAAGTATTACAACCTCGGCGAAGCAAGCCTTGCGGATTTTATAAAAGCTTACGGCTCGGCTTTGCGTATTGCGTATAACGCGGTCCGCGTTACGGCGGGCGCGGGTCCGGAGGTTTTCATTGCGCTGGGCTCAACCTGGAACGCGGAACTTACCTCCGATTCGCGTCTTACCTATGACGCGAAATCGGTGATAGACGCGCTCGACGCCATGTGCGGCGAGGAAGGGGAGATGGGCTGGCAGCTCGCGTTTGACCCGTATCCGGAGGAGAACGGCTATCTTGCCTATAAAGATACCGCCGCGGGCAGCGATTATTTAGCGTCACGCATTACGCTTGCCAATATCGACTTGTTATGCGGCTATTTAATGCGCCAGCAGCTCTATTATAATGGCGTAAGCCGTCAGATACTGCTGTGCGAGCGTCCCGCCGCCGCCGCGCCGAAATATCCCGATAAGACAGCGGCGACAGCCGATTATATATACGCGTCATACAAGCTTTCCGGCGTAAAATATTCGATTGTGAGCGGCTTTATTATTACGCACGCGGCTTCGCTCGAGGATGAGGCGTACAGGCTCGTTGACACGCAGCTCGCGCCCGATATCACGGACAAATACAAGCAGACACTGGGC
>DHAH01000104.1:13974-24928 GCA_002397345.1 Clostridiales bacterium UBA4959 | reverse complement strand
TTATCCCCGCGTTCGACGAAAGCACGGCGGTGAAGCGCAATATCTTCAGTTGCGATTTAATATCCTCACCGCCGGACAAGCCGCCGACAGGCAAATATACGTTGTGGAAGTTTGAGCGTAGCATATCCGGCTGGATGGGTACGCTCGGCTGCGAGTCGCTTTCGGGCGGCAACACCTTCAACGGGCGCGAGGGGCTGCTGCGTATGCGGCTTTCGCCGTACACAGGCTCGGTTATTACCTTAAATGAGCCTGTAAACGCTGCCGACGATATTTACGCGGGTATATACAATGATTTCGAATATAAACTCGACCTGTCGTCCGCACCTCTGCTCGGATTCGAGATACAGCTTGCGGCTATGCCCGACGGGGTGAACGGCGCGGAGCTGACGCTGATCCTCTCCGACGGGAAAAACACCGCGTATGCGTCGGGTATTGTCACCTCGGGCAGATGGAACACCGTCTACGCAGATTTCAGCGGATTTACGGGTATCCGCGACTGTACAAGGATGATGATAATACTGCACGGCGAAAAAACAACGGCGGACGGTGTGATGTCGTATACGGACATAGGCGAGCCGGTGGTGATGCTCGGCCCGATTACGGCTCATTCGGCGCAGTACAGCGACGCGGAGCTTGCCAAATCGTTCGAGGACGCGCGTGAAGCGGCGCTGGCGCCCGACACACGCCATATCGACGTAAAGCTGGTTTGGGCGACGGTGGTGGTTATCCTCGCCGCGCTCAGCCTGTGGACGATATATATAATGGCGCGGATACGCGGACGTAAATAATGTCCGGCTTGCGTGAACCGCCTCGCCCTAAACAGAGCGAATTAGAGATTGCCCCTGAAAAATTATCACGGTATTAAAAACCGAAAGGATTATATAAAATAATGAGCGAAATTAAAGATATCTCCCTTGCCCCCTCGGGGCGCGACAAAATCGCGTGGGTTAAAAGCTATATGCCCGTGCTTAATATAATTAATGAAGAATTCAGCCGTACAAAACCGTTCGCTGATATGAAAATCGCCATGTCGATCCACCTCGAGGCAAAAACCGCGTATCTTGCCCAGACGCTGCGCGCGGGAGGGGCTGTGGTGTATGTCACTGGCTGCAATCCGCTGTCCACGCAGGACGATGTGGCGGCGGCGCTGTGCGACGAGGGTTTCGAGGTCAACGCCTGGCGCGGTGTGAGCGACTCGGATTATGAACGCCACCTGATAAAAACGCTGTCGCTGTGTCCCGACCTGATGATCGACGACGGCGGCGACCTTACAAATTTATTGCACGGTGACAATCGCTCCTACGGCGCGAACCTGATCGGCGGCTGCGAGGAAACGACCACGGGCATCCACCGCTTGTTTGCGCGCCAGCGCGCGGGCAAACTCGATTATACCATGATCGATGTCAACGACGCCGACTGCAAGCACCTGTTTGATAACCGCTACGGCACGGGTCAGTCGACGCTCGACGGCATTATGAATACCACCAACCTGATGATCGCGGGACGTAAGGTCGTCGTCGCGGGTTATGGCTGGTGCGGCAAGGGCGTTGCCATGCGCGCGCGCGGCATGGGCGGCGTGGTGATCGTCACAGAGATCAACCCCGTGCGCGCTATCGAGGCGATAATGGACGGCTTCGAGGTAATGACAATGGACGAAGCCGCGCCGCTGGGCGATCTGTTTATAACGCTCACCGGCTGCCGCGACGTGGTCAGGGAAGAGCATTTCAAGGTTATGAAGGACGGCGCGCTGCTCTCGAACGCCGGCCACTTTGATGTGGAGGTCGACCGCGCGGCGCTGGAGCGTCTGTCGGTTGAGAAATGGCAGCGCAAACCCAACATTATGGGTTATAAAATGCCCGACGGGCGCACTCTCAATCTGCTCGCGGAGGGCAGACTGGTCAACCTCGCGGCGGGCAACGGTCACCCGGCGGAGATAATGGACATGAGTTTCGCGATACAGGCGAAATCTTTAGAATATCTCGCTAAAACCGCCGGTACACTTGAAAGACGCGTCTACGCCGTTCCGGCTGAAATCGACGCGGAGGTCGCGTGCCTGAAACTGGCGGCGATGGGCGCGAGGATTGACAAACTGACGCCTGAGCAGGAAACATATTTAAATTCTTGAAAAATTAAAAGAACGCAGGAGGCGGTAAAACCGCTTCCGGAAAATTGAGTCAGCAGTATTTATAATGCAAAATGCTTTTGTTTGAAAAAGCGAGCGCATCTGCTTCATCTCTGTTCCCCATATTTTTTAATATATATTCGGAGGACAAACAATGGATCTCGACAAACTTACGCTAATAAAACCCGCGCCTACACCGGGCAACACCGAATGGTTCCGCCATGACCGGTTTGGCATGTTCATCCACTGGGGGCTGTATGCGCTTGCGGCGCGCCACGAGTGGGTGAGGTATCACGAGCAGATTAAAACAGCGGACTACGAAAAATATTTCAAACACTTTGACCCCGATCTCTACAATCCGGAGCTGTGGGCAAAAGCCGCAGCCGGAGCGGGCATGAAATATTTCGTTGTCACTACCAAGCACCACGAAGGCTTCTGCCTGTGGGACAGCGCGTATACCGACTACAAGGCGACAAACACCCCTTATGGCCGCGATCTGCTGCACCCGATGGTTGACGCCTTCCGCGGACAGAATATGAAAGTCGGGTTCTATCACTCGCTGCTCGACTGGCATCACCCCGACTACACCGTCGACGGCTGTCACCCCATGCGCAACAACGAAGAGTATATCGCCGGCGACAAAGACCGCGAATTGAACCGTTATGTGGATTATCTCCACAACCAGACCCACGAGCTGCTCACGCAGTTCGGGAAAATCGACTTGCTGTGGTACGATTTTTCGATAGGTAAAACAGATCGTTTCCCGGGCAAGGGTAAAAACGAATGGCGCAGCGAGGAGTTGATTGCCAAAATCCGTGCTCTCCAGCCCGAGATAATGATCGATGATAGACTGGAAATCGATCAGGACATCAAGACGCCCGAACAGTGGATGCCGCGCGAGTGGGTAAAAGTAAACGGCGTGCCCGTTGTGTGGGAGGGCTGCCACACCTTCTCCGGTTCGTGGGGTTATTACCGCGACGAGGAGAGCTGGAAATCGCCCGAGCAGCTTATCATCATGCTCATCGACTCGGTCAGCAAGGGCGGAAACCTGCTGCTCAACGTCGGTCCGACCGGACGCGGCGAATTTGACGAGCGCGCGCTCGACAGACTCTCCGAGATGGGCAAGTGGATGAAGCACCACAGCCGCTCGATCTACGGCTGCACACAGGCGCCGCTCGAGTTTAAGACCCCCGACTGCTGCAAGCTGACATATAACCCCGACACCAAGCGCCTGTACATACACGTGCTGTCGTGGCAGTTCAATAAAATCTACCTCGAGGGCGAGCTGGCGCGCCACGTCGATTACGTGCAGCTTCTCTCCGACGCGTCGGAAATACGTTTCCAACAGCATAACGAAGAAACCGTCGAGCTGAACATCCCGCTCAAAAAGCCGCTGGGCTGCACTATACCGGTAATAGAAGTGTTCTTGAAGTAAGAATAGTAAAAATGCGTTGGGGGACTATAAAAATAGTCCCCCAAACTTGTTTGTGTTGATAATTATTCATTTGCTTTCTCATATTTCTTTAGGTTTTCAATATAAAAAATGATCGCCCCTCCAGCTCAATAGATGGGCGATCATTTTACATCGCATCAATTAGGCTGACCGTTTTATTGGTACGCCTTTACATTTTTATTATGCCATACATTCACCGTTTTGTCAAGCGGCGTTTTACATTATAATACCAAATCACAACGTTATCTTCACCTTGTCGCCGTCATGGGTTTCGACGTCTACAAGCTCAAGATGCGGAAATTTGCGCTTAATACGATTGATTTCTTTAAACAAACGCCTCCACCCCGATAGCTCAAGATTTAATATATCCAAATTATTATGTTTTTCGATCGCTATTGCTGTAATGGCGGCTGTTAAGCGATTGAAAATCAATTTATTTGGAAACACAAATTTGAAAACCTTTTTGCCGTCTTCTTCTATTAATATTCGCACATTATTCCACCGTTATTTCTACGACATCGCCGTCCGCGCTTTCTACCTCGACCAGCTTGCCGATAAGTCCTTTATCGACCAGCGCCAAAATTTGATTGAAATCTATATTCTGCAAAGCTTCGTTGCCCGATACCTGCGGCATTCCTATACCCATCTCGATTGCCAGTTTGATAAGCGGGATCGGCAGATTCACGCGTACCTTGTCGCCATCGTTGGAATTAACGATAATACGCAGCAGCATTTCGTCGGGGTTTTTGCGTTTATCCTCGGGTAAAATTTGCGTTTCTTTTTTGGGTGCGTTTGAAAACAGCTCGTCGATCGATATGCCGAGCAGTCCGGCGAGTTTGGGCAGCAGCATAATATCGGGGCAGGAGACATCGTTCTCCCATTTCGATACCGCCTGCGGCGTTACACCGAGCTTCTCTGACATTTCATCCTGTGTGATGCCGATATCCTTACGCAGTTCCGAGATTTTTCCTCCAAGTGTTTGTGCCATATAAATAATTACGCTCCTTTTGTTGTTGTAAGAATATTATACACCCGACATGATACCAAATGAAGGGAATATCAGTTGTTTTTGACCTAAAAAACTCAACCAAACGGATACATCTTTATAAACCAACGGTTAACAACCGCTGTTAGCGCTGAAAATAACCTGTTTCGGGTCATAGAACGCACTTTTCGCACTCGCCGGCGAGCGGGCAGCCCGCGCAGGACGGCTTTTTCCTGCAATGCTCCTTTGCGTTTACCACAATCAACGCATGAAAATTGTTGTATAGCTCCGCGCTTTTTGGGAGATTACCCTCGAAATACGCCTTGACCGCCGCGTAATTTTTACCCGCTTCGATGGGATAGCGTTCGCAGAGCCGGTGCGTGTAGGCGTCAACCACAAAAGAGGGAAATCCGAACGCGTACAGTAATATCGAGTCGGCGGTCTCCTGCCCGACGCCTTTTACCGATCGAAGCTCGGCGCGTATTTTTTCAAGCGGCTCGTTTTGCACAGCCGCGACGCTGTAATTATAAAGCGCGAACCACGCGGTCACCGTTTTCAGATACCCTGCCTTTTGATTGAAAGATCCGGCGGGTTTAATTATCTGCGACAGCGTTTCAATATTAGCGCCCGCGACAAATTCGGGCGACAGATCGCCGCCGAAATTTGCGATAGCAACCTCCACGTTGCTCCACGCGGTGTTTTGCGTCAGCACCGCGCCGACAATCACCTCGTACGGCGTCTCCGCCGGCCACCAGTGCGGGTCGCCGTAATGGGACAGTAGTGCGTTGTATATGTTATGTATATTCATATAAAAAAATCATTTCAAAATTAAGTGTACACTGCGGAATTCCATAGTACACCATATAAGCTAACAATGTAAATTAAAAAATATCCCCTTGTCTGCGGGGGACTGGGGGGTGATCTTATCACCCCCCAGCGTATCCCCGTCCCCTGTATCCCTACAGCCTTGGGTCGACCGGTTCGCTTTCCAGCGCCAGCACACCGAAAACGCACTCATGCACGCGGTGTAGCGGCTCGCCCTTTACAAAACGGGCGAGCCACTCCATTCCCAGCGCGAATTCGCGCAGCGCAAGACTGCGTTTAAGCGAAAGAGAGCGGTTTTTCAGCCGCGTGAGCTTGTCGGGCATGGTATATTCGGGGCCGTAGATGATGCGCAGATATTCGCGTCCGCGGCATTTGACGGCAGGCTGCAATATTTCGCCGCCGGAGATACCACCTCCGGATATATTTCTTGCAATAAAATCATATGGCTTCATAACCATGCCCTCACCGCCCGACGCGGTCAGCTCTTCCCACCATTTTACGCCGTTTTCAACGCTGCTTTCGTCGTTTAAATCCACCGGAATGTGGTTTGTCGCCATGAGTATCGGGTCGGTTTGAGTGATATATTCTTTTATTGTATTCATATGCCAGATATGATTTTTATCGCTGTGCAGAGCGCCCTCGGTCGCCAAGACGTGGAAGGGCGCGATGCGGTAATCTTCTATGCTGTCCACGTCCCAGCAATAACGGCGGTACGACATGACATATTTAGACAGTAGCTCCGCGCGCTCCGTATAGCGCTCCAATAACGCGGAGAGGTCGGCGTTCTGACCCGAGGTAACGCTGTCAACTTCACGCGCGACGCTCCCGGCGGCGTCAGCGCTCCGCAGCGCCGCGACCGCGGCGGACAAACCGGAGGTGCCCGCCCTGCCTGTCGGCGCGTATTGCTGCTCGAGCAGCACCTGCGCTTTTGCCGACCACGGCATCAGCTCGGTGTCAAGACAGACCCAATCGGTGTTAAAATCGTCCCAAAAACGCGACTCGGTAAGCGCTGCGCGTACGCGGTCGAGCAGCGCGTCCTGCGTTGCGTTATCTTCGAAGAAATGCCGCCCGGTTCGAGTATAGATGATGCCGGCGCTGCCGTCCTGTATCAGAAACCGCCGTTTAGCGGCCGCGTTATCACGGCAGATTATCATCACGGCGCGGGAACCCATGTGTTTTTGCTCGCAGACGACAGAGGTGACGCCGCGATTTTTGTAGTAACCGAAGGCTTCAAGCGGGTGCTCGAGCATATCGGGCAGTTTCGAGGTTTCGCAGGGCGACATGGTGGGGGGCAGGTAAATCAGCCAGTGCGGGTCGGCGGCGAAACGGCTCATAATCTCGAGCGCCGCCGCCGCGTTTTCTTCGCGGATGGTTATGCCGCGGTGCAGCGAGGTTTCGATGTGCCGCTTTTCCAGCACATCGGAGATGTTTAAAATATCATCTTGCGGAGCGGCGTCCTCGTCGCTCTCTGCGGGACGCAGGGGCTTGGCGGGCTCAAAATATGTCCGGCGCGCCGGTACGCTGACGATATCGCCTTCGGGATAGCGATATGCCGTCAATCTGCCGCCGAACACACAGCCGGTGTCGACATTGAAGGTATTGTTGGTCGCATAAACTTCGGCGGTCGGCGTGTGACCGTACACGACCCTCGCTTTACCTCTGTACTGTGCCGCCCAGTCGAGCCGGACAGGCAGCCCGTATTCGTCGCTTTCACCGGTCGTGTCGCCGTAGAGGGCGAATGAACGCACGCGCGATGAACTTTTCCCCTGATATTTTTCCTTCATACCGGCGTGGGCCGCGACCAGCTTGCCGCCGTCAAGCACATAATGACTGATAAGGCTGTTTAAAAATGTCTTTAACTCCGCAATGAATTCCGGGGTCTGTCCCTCAAGCTGTTTTACGGAATCCTCCAACCCGTGAGTTAACTGCACCTTCGCGCCGCTTAAATATTTTAGCAGCTTCACATCATGGTTGCCGGGTACGCAGAGCGCGCTGCCAGAATTTACCATGTTCATGACAAGCTTCAGCGTTTCGGTGATTTTGTTGCCCCGGTCGCACAAGTCGCCGAGGAATATCACCCTGCGCCCATTGGGATGGGATGCGTTGAAGACTCCGTGCTCACAATCGCAGTCAAGCGTATACTCCATATTGGTGAGCAGCTCGCACAGCTCGTCAAAACAGCCGTGAACGTCGCCGATGAGGTCAAACGGACCGCGCTCGCCGCTTTTGTCTGTCCACGAGGGAACGCGGACAAGCTCGATTTCCTCGTCCGGATCATCGATCACATAAATATACCGAAAGCCCTCTTTTTTCAAATGGCGGAGCGACTTTTTCAACTCCAGACAATGACGCTTGACCACATGTTCGCCAAAGCCAGCACGGGATTTATTACGCTCGACGCAAATTTTTTCGGGTGTGTTCAGCACAATGGCGACGGGCAGGACATCGAACTTCTTGGCGAGCGCGACAACCTCAGCGCGCGCGCCCGGCTGAATGTTAGTCGCGTCGATAACGACGAGTTTATCGTTCTCCAGCCGCTTTCCGGCGATATAGTACAGCGCGTCAAACGCGGCGCCACTTACGCTCTGATCGTTCTCGTCATCGGAAACAAGCCCGCGGAAATAATCGGAGGACAATATCTCGGTAGGAGCAAAATGAGCTTTGGTAAAGGTCGATTTCCCGCTGCCCGACGCGCCGATCATCGCCACAACACACAGCTTTGGAATCTCTATTCGCATTTTGTGAACACTCCCATCTGGGTCGGCGCGCCGGTTTTTTCGTCATTGTCGCCGATCTCTTTTATTGTCACCGTATACCCGTATTTTTCGCATACCGAACTTGCCCATTCGGCGAACTGCGCCCTGCTCCATTCAAAACGGTGATCGGAATGGCGCAGAGAATTTTCGCTCATGTTCGTGTAATTTGTGTTGTATTCAACGTTCGGCGTGGTGAGGATCGCGGTTTTCGGTTTCGAAAATTCAAACAGCACGCGGGAAAACGCTGTCAGACGCGACGCGTCGAGATGTTCGATAACCTCGACCACACAGGCGCAGTCATAGCCTTCGAACCGACTGTCGCGATATACAAGGCTGCTTTGGAACAGCTCCAGCTTGTCCTGCAGCGATTCATGCAGGCTGTCTATTTTAAGGTTCGATTTCGCGCGTTCCAATACGGTGAACGAAACGTCAAACGCCGCGACTTTACGCAGTTGCTTTTCGCGTATCAACATGCGCGTCAGGCTGCCCTCGCCGCAGCCCATGTCGATAACGCTTGCGGCGCCGCTTGCTAAAACTTCGTCCGTTACGGCGCGGAGACGGGTTTGATTGAGTGAGGTTTTGCGGGAGGGGAAGAACCCCTCCCCTACATCGGGCAGCTCGCATTCGTCGGCCGCAGACTCACCGTCGGTTAATTGCGCCAGCGCTTTGTTTATAAATCCCCTGCGGCGGTTTAAATATCGGCTGGTTATATATTCGCGGCGGGGATGCTCGCGCAGCCAGCCCTCGCCGTGGGAGAGCAGCTTGCCGATCTCCTCGGACGAGATAAAATAATGCTTCTGCGTGTCAAACACGGGGATGAGCACATATAGGTGGTTTAATAAATCGCGCAGCCGGACATTGCCCGACAACGTCAGGTTGACATATTTACTTTCACCCCAGCGCGCGAATTTGTCGTCGTTTTGGAACGTTTCAATTCCGACTGAATAGCCAAGCGGCTCGAATATCTCCGTGATCATGCCTTGGTTTTGCGCCGAAAGCATAGTGATTTTTGCGGTCAGGGGCAGGGGAGTATCGGCAAGCTCCTGTTTTTCTTTTGATCGCCCCGACATCGCCGTGCCGAACACCTTTGCGATCGCGCCGCTCATGAAAGACGAGCAGACATACGGGCGGTCGTTGACATAATCGAATAAACCGCTCGGAGCCTGTCCGCTTTTTCCCCGCGCCAGCTCGAGGGGGTCAATATCCAGCAGCAGCGCGGCGGTGGTGCTGGTGTTCGATACCTCCGGATAAAAAACATACGCCTTGCCGTAATTGAGTGTAAACACCTGCGGACGGCTGGGGTTCTTATGCAGGAGGTATCCTAAATCCTGCGTGTTCTGACCGACGTAATTTATTGTGAGCAGCATATGACTCCTCAATTATTTATAAACAATTGCCCGACTAAAAAATCAACTCTATTTATATCAATACTTATTGTATATCATAACGGAAAATAAAAATCAACATTAAATGTATGAATGTGTAAAATTATTGAAACGTAGTAAAATTCCGCTGCCCATGTGGGAAGTGACCCGCATGGGCAGCGGAATTTCAATAAATATTCACCCTCTGACCTTCCGAAGAAGTTTTACGACTTCATCGGTCTTGAGAACCTTGCTGCAGGAAACCACTTTTCCGTCTATAACAAGAGCGGGAGTACTCATAACACCGTAAGACGCGATTTTGGTAAAATCGGTCACATGGTCGATAGCCGCATCCATACCTAACTGCTCGAGTGCCGCTTTTACCGTGGCTTCGAGCTGGTTGCATTTTGCGCAGCCGCTGCCCAGAACCTTAACGCTCGCGCCTTCTGTTTTCGCGCTCGCGGTCTTTGCCGTGCTTTCGCTATCACAGGCGCGGCGGGTTGCGGGTTTTTCTTTTTTGTTTCCAAAATTAAATAATGGCATATCTGTTTTCCTCTTTTAAAATTATATATACTTTTTATACTATTAACGGCTGCAAAATATTGAATAAATAACCGACGATAATTATACCCACGGTGCAGATGGCAATAAACAAAGTTAATAATTTTGGCTTGACTGCCTTGCGCAACATAATCATAGACGGCAAAGACAGTGTGGTCACCGCCATCATAAAAGACAACACCGTGCCAAGCTGCGCACCCTTGAAAAGCAGCGCTTCCGCAATAGGGATCGTGCCAAAAATATCGCCGTACATCGGCACGCCTATCAGCGTCGCTAAAATTACGCCGAAAGGATTGTTGCTTCCAAGCAGGGAAGCTACCCATTGCTCCGGTATCCAGTTATGGATCACCGCGCCCACCCCGACGCCGATCAGTATGTATGGGAAAACCTTTTTAAAGGTAGAAAGCGTTTGCTCCTTTGCATAAATCAACCGGTCTTTTGTCGTCAGCTCCGGCGAGTCTATATCAACACTCCCGGCTGACAGGATAAAGTTCTCCACATGTTTTTCCATGTGCATTTTTTCGATCAGAGTGCCGCCAATGACAGCGATTACCAAACCGAATATCACATATAAAACGGCGACCTTTACTCCGAATATACTCATAAGCAGGACAAGGGAGCCAAGATCCACCATCGGCGAAGAAATCAAAAATGAGAAAGTGACTCCGAGCGGTAGACCCGCGGAAGTAAAACCTATAAATAACGGAATAGACGAGCAGGAGCAAAACGGCGTCACCGTTCCAAGCAGGGCGGCGACGGAATTTGCTCCGATACCGTGAATATGCCCTAATATCTTTTTGCTGCGTTCAGGCGGGAAATAGCTTTGGATAAAGCTGATAACAAAGATTAAGAAGCATAACAGGACTACAATTTTTATAACGTCATAAA
>DHAH01000104.1:0-13879 GCA_002397345.1 Clostridiales bacterium UBA4959 | reverse complement strand
ATAACGTCATAAATGAAAAACTGCATGCTGCCGACCCATCGATTAGAGATATCCAGCCCTAAAACGGATAACACGCGTCCTATTAACGCATTCAGCCATTTCATTCCGAGAATTTGGTTCTGGAAAAAATCCCAGACCGTTTTTAATACTTGCATTAAAAACCCTTCTTAACATCAAAAATTATTGATGTAATATTTTATCATTCGCGGCAATAGTTTTCTTTTATAGCCGCATTCGGTGTTGTCAGTTCGGCAAGCAGCGCGGCGGCGTAAGCGCTGCCTTTTGCGCTGATTTTATAATGCGTCCACTTACCTTCCTGACGGCTCTCCACAATACCCGACTCAACTAAAATCTTCATATGGTATGAAAGCCCTGACTGCCCTATATCCAGTTGCTCCAGCAATACACAGGCGCATTTCTCGCCGCCCTGTAACAGCTCAAGTATCCGCAGGCGTTTTTCGTCGCAGAATGCTTTAAACACTTTCGCGTTGTTTTTATTTTTGTTTTCCAAACAGACACCTCACATCAATATTATTTGATATAATAATATTATATGCGCCAAATCAAATTTTGTCAATATGTTTCGTTATAATAAATAGCCTTTACAAACGGGCGGGAAAGGTATATACTGGGACCAGCTCATAAAAAAATAATATAACATGATGGAGAGGGAATATTATGTTGTACAAAAATGAAGGTTACATGGCGGGCGCGAATCTGGGACACTGGATATCGCAGTATGGCAAAAAATCGCACGACCATTTCCGCCGTTACATCACAGCGGCAGATATTGAGCGCATAGCGTCGTGGGGTATGGATCATGTGCGCGTTCCGGTTGACTATTATATATTTGAAGACGACGATAAACCGGGAATTTACCGCGAGGATGGGCTGATTTATATAGACAACTGCCTTGAGTGGTGCAAGGGCAGCGGTATAAATATGGTGCTCGACCTACATCACGCGCCCGGATTCTTTTTCGGCGACGGCGAAAAGAACAGCCTGCTTGAAAATGAAGCTATGCAGAAGCGATATATAAACATCTGGCGTTTTTTCTCCGAGCGTTACCAAAACGAAGGTGAAAAGTTGACGTTTGAACTGCTGAACGAGCTGGTGACAAAATCATCAGAGCCATGGAACGATTTGTGGGTGCGCACAGCCGCGGAAATCCACGCCGTAAACCCGTCGCGTAAAATAATAATAGGCGGCAATTATTGGAACTCCGCGTCGGAACTTAAGAATTTATATGTTTCGGATAATCCGCGTATTATATACACCTTCCATATGTATCATCCGATGATATTCACGCATCAGGGGGCAAGCTGGATGGAAAATACCCGCAGGTATAAGGCTGTGGTAGAATATCCGGTGAACACCGAATTGCATAAGGATTTTTATGGCGGTAGCATACCGGACAGTGAGAAGGGAATCTTTGATAAATCATCCCTTGAGCGCGTGCTTCGGCCGGCATTTAAATTTATAAATAAAAACAAACGTCCGTTATATTGCGGCGAATACGGAGTTATCGCGAATGCTCCGCAGGACTCCGCCATACGCTGGTGCAATGACCTTGCGGATTTACTGCTGTCCTACGGCATCGGGCGAGCGGTTTGGAGTTACCGCGGATTCAGCAATATAACCGACGAAAATAATAATGTAACAAATGTTGATTACGTTAAAGCGGTAAGTAAAAAATAAAAAGAACGCCTGTTTATCTTTATTAATCGATAAACAGGCGGCTTTTGTTTCAGCGTAAATTTTCGTCTTTTGCTTCGGAATTAGTGCTGTTTAAACCGTAAACAGCACGGGCACTTTCTGCGTTGGGGTCATGCTTTATATGCTTTGAACGGAATTTCCCGTCCTCTTTCTTTTTATTTTTGGTGCTTTTCATTTTGTTGTCGTTACCGTGATTTTGCATTTATATCACCTCGGATATAGCTTTCTCTCAAAGACGGAAATTATTCCGCTTCCGGGTGGTGTAAACGGCGTTACCGCAAAGCAGTTCTTCAATGCGCAGGAGCTGATTGTATTTCGCAATTCTTTCTGTACGGCAAGGAGCGCCGCTTTTGATTTGACCGGCATTGACCGCCACCGCGATGTCCGCCATGGTCGTATCCTCTGTTTCGCCGGAACGATGTGATATAACCGTGGTATAGTTCGCTTTATGCGCCATTTGG
This sequence comes from Clostridiales bacterium UBA4959, assembly GCA_002397345.1. Classification (GTDB taxonomy): domain Bacteria; phylum Bacillota; class Clostridia; order Oscillospirales; family CAG-272; genus DTU078. The sequence continues at coordinate 11,702 of DHAH01000104.1, read as the reverse complement.
ATCGTATCCAGCGTTTCGGACAAAGTGCCGATTTGGTTGAGCTTTATCAGAATAGAATTTGCGATATTTTTTTGGATGCCCGTTTTTAGAATTTCTGGGTTGGTGACAAAAATGTCGTCCCCCACCAATTGAACCTTGCCGCCAAGCTTTGCGGTAAGGGCTGCCCATCCATCCCAATCGTCCTCCGATAAACCGTCCTCGATCGAAACAATCGGATATCTGCTGATCCAATCGGAATACAGGGCGATCATCTCATCCGAATCTCGGCTTGTTTTTTCGCCCATAAACACATATTTTCCGTCGGTATAAAATTCGGAAGCCGCGGGGTCAAGCGCAATGGCAACCTCATCTCCCGGCTTATAGCCGGTTTTTTCAATCGCTTCCACAATCAGCTTTAAAGCATCCTCGTTTGTGGAAAGATTAGGCGCAAATCCGCCTTCATCACCCACAGACGTGTCATAACCCTTGTCTTTCAACACTATTTTCAGGGTTTGATAAACCTCCGCGCACATACGCAGCGCCGTGGCAAAACTGTCCGCGCCAATGGGCATTATCATAAATTCCTGAATATCAACCGTGTTATCCGCGTGCTTTCCGCCGTTCAGGATATTCATCATGGGGACAGGCAGCTCATAGGAATTTACGCCGCCGATATATCTGAAAAGGGGAATGTTGAGATAACCGGATGCCGCCCTCGCCGCCGCAAGCGACACGCCCAATATCGCGTTCGCGCCGAGCCGGGATTTGTTTTTTGTACCGTCCAGTTCGATGAGCCGCCGGTCTATTTTCCGCTGATCCAGCACGTCAAATCCGACCAGCTCCGGAGCTATGATTTTTGCCACATTATCAACGACTGTTTGAACGCCCTTGCCGTGGAACCGTTTTTTATCGTTGTCACGAAGTTCTACCGCTTCTCTTGTCCCGGTTGACGCGCCGGAAGGAACCGCGGCTCTGCCCGTCACCCCGTTATCAAGTCCGACATCTACTTCAATTGTCGGATTGCCTCTGGAATCTAAGATCTCTCTCGCTTTTATCAAATTGATTTTCGGCATAAATTTTATCTCCTTTTATATTACTTGTCAGCTATCGTTTTACCGAAAGCTATGGCGGAATTTTGTGCTTCGATATCCGGATTCCATTGATTTTTAAATCCGTCGCTGATAATTTCAAAACCCGCATTCGCCAATAATTCATTCATCACTTTTACCGATTCGCCGCTCCAGCCAAAACAGCCGAACGCGGCGGCTTTTTTACCTTTGAACTTTAATTCCTTCATAAGGTGAATAAACCCCGCCACCGAATGCAATATGCTGTTTGAGATAGTGGGCGAACCTATAATAACTGTTTTGGATTTGAACACCTCGGTAATCAGGTCGTTTTCATCGCTTTTGGCAAGATTATGGATTTTAACGGTCACCTCGGGGTCGGCTGCCGTGATCCCCTCCGCAATCTTTTCCGCCAGTATTTTTGTGCCGTTCCACATAGTGTCGTAAATGACGGTGATTTGATTTTCTTTATAATCATTTGCCCAATGCGCGTATTTTTCAATAATCTGCACGGGATTTTCTCTCCAAACAACCCCGTGGCTTGTCGCGATTATTTCTATCGGAAGATTAAGCGCGGTCACTTCATCCAGCTTTTTTCTCAGCATGGGGCTGAAAGGAGTGAGGATATTCGCATAATATTTTATCGACTCGTTAAAAAGATCACATTGGTCAATCTGATCGTTAAACAGTTTTTCGGTCGCCAAATGCTGGCCGAACGCGTCGTTGCTGAAAAGTATATTGTCACCGGTCAGATAAGTCGCCATGCTGTCCGGCCAATGCAGCATTGTCATTTCAACGAAAATAAGTTCTTTTCCGTTACCGATATCAATTTTATCACCGGTCTTTACGACGCGGAAATTCCAGTCCTCATGATATTGCCCCTTTAATGATTTAACGGCATTAGCGGTACAGTAAATCGGCTTGTCCGGAATGTGCTTCATTAGGGCGGGGAGGGCTCCGCTGTGGTCAACTTCTCCGTGATTGGCAATGATAAAATCAATTTTATTCAAATCGATTTCACTTGCAAGGTTCTCGACGAACTCCTCCGCGAACGGCGCCCAAACCGTATCGATCAGAACGGTTTTTTCTTCCTCAATTAAATAGGAATTATAAGTTGAACCTTTATGGGTCGAATATTCGCTGCCATGAAATTTTTGAAGCTCCCAATCGACTTTACCCACCCAGTATACATTGTTTTTAACGTGCTTTTTCATTTTAAATAAGCCCTTTCAATAAAATATATTAAAATGTAGATGCCACTGATTTATTTTATACCACTTTTTTAAAGCTTTTCTTTTTTTTCTAACATCTTAACAAATATTTCGGCGATTCGCGGGTCAAAATGTGTTCCCGCGCCTTTTTTTATAACATCAAGCGCCGCCGCTTTTCGTTCTTCTGGGGAAAGCCCGCCTCTGTTCAGCACACGGTCGTAGGTTTCGGCGACCGCAATGATTCGGGATATCAGAGGGATTTGCTCGCCTTTCAGTTCCCTTGGATATCCGGTGCCGTCCCATCTTTCATGATGCCCGTATACATATTCCGCCAGATCCAGCGTATCGTCGAATAAATTTAAAATCCGGTAACCGACCACTGCGTGCTGACGCATATTTTCCAGCTCGTCATCCAGCATCATATCTTTTGACCAGTCTTTGCTATTGTGCGCGATTTTACCGATGTCATGCAGATAACCCGCGCGTTTCAATTTACTGATTTCGGTTTCGGGGAGATGTAAAACATTCCCGATCCCAACTCCCAACTCGCTGACGGTAATCGCGTGCTTTTTCTCCATGGGGTTTCTTGAATGTAAAGTTTCGATAATCGTATTGAAAATATTTTTGTTTGTGGATGTGCGATTCAGCGTTTTGTCCTTGTACATGGCGTTTTCCGCGTTGGATAATATCTCGTCCAGCGGCTGGTCAGGGCTTGTTTTCGTATCGAAACCAAGGGAAATACTGCATTTGATAGATTCCACGCGGGCATCCGCGAACCCGGATTTAATTTTTGCAAGGATTTTTCCGGCAGCTTCTCCGGTTGTTTTGGGCAGGAGCATTATAAACTCGTCACCGCCGACACGCGCGATTATATCGTCGGGTCTGCATACTTGTTTTAAGATTTCAGAGGACTTTTTAATCAGCTCGTCGCCCGCGGAATGCCCGAATATATCATTTGTCATCTTCAAACCGTTGGCATCCGCGAAAATAACAGACAGCGGAAGATTGTCCGGGGTGTCAATTTTCGCGCGATTTTCTTCAAAACACCTTCTGTTATACAGCCCGGTGAGTATATCATGACAGTTCAGATACTTTATTTCCGCTTCTTTATGTTTCCGGTCGCTGATATCCCAAAAGGTTACCACAGTGCCGATGATTTCTCCTTTTTTAATCTGCGGGTACGAATAATATTCCACATCAATAGAGGTTCCGTCGGCGCGCCAAAACACTTCATCATCTACATGAGCGCCCTGTCCCCGAATAAACGATTTTAAAATCCTACAATCTTCGGCAGGCAAAGGCGTGCCGTCTCGCCGGGAATGGTGAATCTGCCAGTGCATATTTTTACCGAGCAGTTCCGACTGACTGCCATATCCCAGCATTCCGGTGCAGCTTATGTTGCAGAACGTACAGTTTCCATGCACGTCGATACCGTAAATCGCCTCTGCGGCGGAATCTAAAATAAGTTGAAGCTGATTCTTGTTTTCATCCAAGGTCATATTTGCTTTCTGCAATTCCTCGGTGCGCTTTTTCACTGTGGCTTCAAGATTATTTATAAGAAATTGTATTTTATCAGACAGATTATTAAAGGATTCCGATATTTTCCCGATTTCATCGTTCCTCACGATCTCGATCCGTCTTGTTAAATCCCCGGAGGAAAAAGCCTCGGTAGCTTGCAGCAAGCTGTTCATGGGCTTAAGCAGCCTTCCGGCTATAACGATGTATATAATAAATGATAGCAGTAAAAAGAGCGCCGCAAGAATTGCCGCTAAGCGGATGCTTTGAACGGCGGGCGTAATCAGATAGCTTTCGGGAATCGCCGAAATAACCACCCAATCGAGCCCCGCCATATGAATCTCTTTTGCGTTTATATAAAGGTTCTGGTCTTTCCCCTCATAAAAGAAATTCGGTTCGAGCTTCGTTTTATATTGCGCATAGGCGTCTTGAATATCGGAATTCTGAATTTCGCCGATACCGTATCTTTCCAGATCACCGTCCTGAACGGCGAAATTATTAACGCCCATAGAATTGGCGATCAGTTTATTTGAATTCTTTTCAAGAATGACAGCATATCCGTTGTATTTACTTATAGTATCGGCAAGATATGTACCGATATCCTTGAGAAGCATATGTGTGCCGAGAACGCCATTAAGCGTGCCGTCGTTATTATAAATGGGGCAGGCATATGATATGGCTAAATCATCTATAAGAAAATGTTTATAGACAGGGGAGAAGGTAGGGACGCCCGCTCCGGCAGCCGCTTTATACCAGGCACGCGTGCATGGATTAAATTTACCTGCTTTTACGGTAAGCTCACCGGCTGTTAAGTCCTTATTCACCGAATAATACCAGGAGCAGCCTCCGGTGGCGGCGTTGTTTTTCATGATTTCGATAATATTGTTTTCATTCCTGCGCGCGCCGTAGTATTCACCGCTTGCGGTGCCATAGCTGAAACTGTATATCTCGTCTTCGTATGAATCTAAAACGCCGACAAAAAACTTGTCACGCTGTTCCTCATCGGATAAATCAAGGATTTCGTTCGCAATGATTTTATGATTGGATTCGTTTATCTGTTCCGGTATATGCAGAAAGGAATAGATCTGGTTATATATATGCTCGTTTATTTCACCCGCTATACTCTCGGTTGTCTGCTTCGCGGAAGAAAGCCAGCCCGAAAAAACCAGATATCCGATACTGCCGATGGACGCGGACATGGCTATCATAAATACAATAATAATTACGCTTTTGATGGGAATATTTCTTCTGTTGTCTTTCAAAAGACCCACCGCCCTTTTAGCTTTGTCTGTCATTTATATGACAGAAATTGTTTATACCCGGCTGTTTATTCAGCAGTTCAATTGCGTCTTCTTTATCAAGCGGCTTGCTCATCAGATAGCCCTGTATCTTGTCGCAATCGTTTTCCCGCAGATATTCAAGCTGCTTTTCATGTTCTATTCCTTCCACCACAACAAAATGTCCCAATTTATGCGCCATTGATATTATGTCCCCGATAATAGTCTTTTCGGGTCCTACCTCTAACAGTTTATTAATGAAATATTTATCTATTTTAAGGCAATTGATATTCAGCTCGCTTTGCCGAGAAAGAGAGGAATATTGCGTGCCAAAGTCATCAATAGCTATTTTCACCCCAAACGCTCTAAGCTCGCCGATAATATTGTTTATCTCCTGATAATTTGAAGCAAAGACAGACTCTGTAATTTCAAGGTTAATGTTCTCGGGATCGACCTGCATTTCATGTATTATCTCAAACAGCCTTTTGACGAAGCCTTTCTTTAAAAGTTGGATAGCGGAAATATTAATGGATACGCTGATGTCGTCAACCCCTTTTTGCTTTAAAGCGTCCAAAAAGCTTAGGGCTTGGCGAATGATCTTTTCCCCTAACGGAATTATGAGTTTTGTTTTCTCGGCTAATGGTATAAATTCCATCGGCGGTACCAGCCCTAAATCCTCACTGTTTAACCGGGCTAAGGCTTCAAATCCGGAAATCCGGTTTGATTTAAGATCCAGTATGGGCTGATATTGCAGAAACAGACCGCCGTCCTGTTCATCCGCCGCAATTTTGGTGAGTTCGTTTCGTATTTTTTGCTCACGGATTATTTGCAGCTCTATTTCGTCGTCATAAAAGCAGATCCTGAAATCACCGTCATTTACATTAATGGCTTTTTCGGAGGTCAATAGAAGGTTTTTTAAAAGCTGATCCGCTTCGAGATGCAAATCATGATTAATTTCAACGACATCAATCGCTCCACCGATTCTCTCCATTACAAGTATCGACTCCAGCGTTTTTACTACGGAATTGCAGAATTCAATTAATTCGTTTTTATCTTTATAATTTTTAATATAAAAAACGAATCGGTTTTCATAGGTGCTGAACAATAACCGCTTATCATTACAATGTGTGATAAGGGCATATGATATATTTTTTATTATATCCTGTGTGTAGTGAAATCCATAAGCTGCGGTTAACGAATAAAAGGTGCTCAGGTTAATGCCGACGACCGCTCTTTTATACGATATATTTTTCCTTGCGTCGGCATTCAGCAGGTATTCCAGATAACGGCGGTTATACAAGCCCGTCCATCTGTCGTGTTCGTTGATATATCTGAGGCTGTTTTCCATTTCCTTTCGGTCTGATATATTCTGAACCAGACATATATGGTTATATTGACTGTCATTCGATAACGTAAGCGGAGCCACGATCATATGTACCCAAACGACCGAGCCGTCCGGTTTAATATACCGCTTATCCATTGAATAGCTGTTGATTTCCCCCGACTGGAGCTTATTAAAATTTTCTATATCCGCTTCCAGATCATCGGGATGCGTAATATTTGCCCAGCCCAGCGCTATTAATTCTTCCTTTGTTCTCCCTGTGATCTGCTCAAACGTTGTGTTAATGCTTGTAACAATATTATGATTAAAATTAAACGGGTAAATGTTGTGCGAAATAGCGATACCAATAGGCGCCTGGTTAAAAATCGTATCAAACGTTATGCCTTGTTCATATAGCTTTTGTTCATATAGATGTTGAATACGTATCAGTTCAATATGAATATCGATTCTGGCTTTCAAAGAGTCCTTATGGATAGGCTTTCTGATATAATCCACCGCACCCAGCTTTAGACCTTTGATTTCATTATCCGGCTCATCATAGTTCGTTAGGATGATAGTGTGCAGGTTTTTATACCGTTCATCGGATTTCAGCGTTTCGAGGACCGCGAAGCCGTCCATATCAGGCAGGTTCAAATCAAGTATAAGCAGGTCGATATCCGGATTTTCATAAATCTGCCGCATAGCCTCAATACCATCGCAGGCGGTCAGGACATTGTACCCGCTCAGCATATACTTAATGATCAGCCGATCGCATGTTGAATCGTCAACGATTAAGATCTTCAATAACATTATTAATCCTCCTCTACAGAACCGAACGCGTATCAACCCGTCTTTGCTCAGATTACCGCATTATACATATCAAGGATATTTATTTCATTATATCTGCTTTATGGTGAAAAATCAACATAAAACTGCAAAAAGACGCTGACTTAATATAATATTCTAACCCGATTTATCAAGTTTACCGGCTATATCTTGGACTGACACAATTTTAAATTTTATGAATAATATAAAGGTAGACCATAAAATTAGGAGAAATTACTTATGAATAATAATTTTTACTGTAATCCTACAGTTAACCTGCCTTATCCCGCCATTCAGCCCGAGAGCCGCAACTGTGAGTATGCCAGAGAAATGCTGAGCAATGTCGGCGGCAGCAATTCGGAAATGACCGCCGTAAGTCTGTATTTTTATAACAGCGTAATACTTGACCCCTGCTATTCCTCTTTCGCGAAATGTTTCCACGATATCAGCATTGTGGAAATGCATCATATGGATATGTTCGCGGATCTCGCCTATAATATGGGAGAAGATCCACGATTGTGGAGCAGACGCAACCATAAGATGACTTACTGGACTCCGGCGTATAATAAATACCCGCGGGAGATTTGTGATGTTATCATGAACTCGATCGACGGGGAAAGAGCCGCCATCAAAAAATATAGAGGTCAAGCCGATTTTATCAAGGATGCCAACATTGTAAGTATATTGAACCGCATAATTTTAGACGAAGAACGCCATATCAAAGTATTTGAAAATATGCTTGATTATTTAAGATAATATAAATTGGTTCACTCAAAACATAAAAAAGGTCTTGTGCCAGTATTTTTATACCTGCACAGGGCCTATTTTTCATTGAATATTTTATTGCGGAACGATAATAATAATCATTGGAGAGGGGGATTTTTTTAATGGATTTCAAAAACGAAAACAACAATACCGAAGAAAACAATCGCGCTACCCAAAAGGCTCGTAACAGCACAAACAACCGCAACAACGGAACCAATTGCAATAACGCGCGTAATAGCCAAAACAGTCGCGGCAATAGCCAAAATAACCGCAACAACTCCAACAACGGCAATGAAGAAAACATTCGCAACAATGCCGTAGACAGCACAGGCGAAAATAACCGCAACAACTACAAATAAAGAAAATAATCTATAATATAATATAAGCGTCATAAATGGCTTGGTACCCGTTCCGGTGTCCCAAGCCATTTTGTTTATCAGCTACGATTATTAATCATCATATCTGTGCAGCAGCTCCCTAAATTTGGAGGCGTGACAGCATTCGTCTTCGGCAAATTTCGCGAATATTTTTGACGCTTCGTTGTCATCTTCGATTTCTTTTGAATAGATTTCAAAATCTCTGACAAGTTCCATCGAATTTTCCCAGGCTCTTAAAATTCTGTCGCGTGTTGTTATCTTTATCGCGTGAGTATTCTCCATAAAAACCTCCGGCAGGTATTTTTATATATTATACCGCTAAGAGTTATTTATATTCATTTACAATGCGGCAAATAATAACCTGACCGAAACTGCGCTGCGAAATTACGCTCCTGTTCATTTATTCATGACCATCGCGACGCGTTTTACGCCCGCTTCCATAAACGGCTCCGATATCTGTCTGTACCCGCATTTTTCGTAGAACCCGCGCGCCTCGTATTTGGCGTTGAGCTCGAAGCGTTCCGCGCTTTGAGTTATGTAAAACGCCCGGATATAATCCATCGCGACTCTGCCGAGACCAAGCCCCCTGTATTCTCTCAGCAGGCAAAACCGCTGTATCCGCACGGTTTTCTCCGCTGTGCGGAGACAGCGGAACGCTCCCGCGTCCTTTTGCCCATAAACTATCAGAAAGTGGTCGCATACGCCACCCGGGCGGTCGTGTTCATCGAGCTCGATCTCCGGGGGCACGCCTTTTTCGGCGATAAAAACGGTTTCTCTGATTTTCAAGTGCCGCGCAAGCTTGTTCGCGGCTGCGGCCGGTATAATTCTAATATTTTCCAATTTACACCCACATGATTTAATTCGTATTGACGTTACATTTTATCATGAACCATAGTAGTTGTCAAACAGACAATTATTTGAACTGCGCTTCAACAACGAAATGCACAGAAAGCAAAAGAAGATGAAAAATATGGTGTAAAATCTATTCTTTAACCTGCCATTTACCGGCGTATTGCGCGAGCAGAGCTTCAATTTCGTTAAATTCCTCAGTGCTGCGGATGAAATCGAAATCCTGTGATTTTACATTGTTCAGTAGCCTTCGTGCGTCATTGTCGGGGCATTCGGTGATGAAGCCTCCTTCTATTCCGTCTTGGCCATAACCCCTGAAGACAAGCGAGGTATGCCTGACGGCTCCTCTGCAGCGGATAAATTCTACCGCATGATACGCGGCTTTTTTTAAATGGAACAAAGTCTGCGTTTTATCACTGTTTTGTGCGTAGTAAAACGCCTGTGCATAATGGGTGTCGCTTAAACGCGTATGGTAAAATCCGAAATCGCCGTTTTCAAATACCAGCTCAAGCAATGCGATCCGTTTATCCCGTAAAAATGCCTGTTCCACTTCGCTATAAGGAAATTCGCCATTATCCAGCCTGCGGTTCATGGATGTAAGGTTATCCTCGAATAATTGGAGCAGATTGTACATTTCGCATTGCAAACTGCGATATTCTGCTGTCCCGTTTTGGCACGATGACATAAGCGATTCTGAAGAGCAGGATAACGGCGGCATGGATTGTGCGAGTTTTACCGCACGTTCGACATCTCCTTTATCTCTGTAGCAAAAGCATAAAATCTGGATAGCTCCATGGCGTAAATCGTCATCTATACATCCATCGAGAATACGTTCGCCCAAGCGTATCGCTTCCTTGAAAAAAGCATCACGCTGCTGTTGATTATACGTAAAATCGCCGTGCTTCTCCATATTATACTGCCAAAAAGAAATATACATTAAATCTTGCATAAGGGAATAATCATCAGGATATTTTTCTAATCCGGACATTATGATTATACGTGCTTTGTCATTATAGCCTCTGGAAGAATATTTATCTGCGTCTTCTCTTATTTTATTAATTATCTCCGCTCTTTTTTCGATATCGATACCGAGCAGCGTATCCGCGGATATACCGAGCAGATTGCACAACAGCGGTATCGCGGAAATGTCAGGCGTGGTCTTTTCACTTTCCCACTGTGAGACTGCCGAAACGGATACATTCAGGTATTCCGCAAGCTGCTCCTGCGTCATATCTTTTTCGCGGCGGTTCTTTTTAATAATCGCTCCGATATTCATAACGATTCTCCTAAAATATATTCAAAAGCGCTTTTGTAATTATAGTATAGCAGATTTTTTAGGTATAACAAGAGAGCGGTTCTTAAAAGCAAGTTAAGCGGGACTGAAATTATTTTATTTATACTAATTTGATGGAGGCTTTTCTGATAGGCAAAATTAAAAGGTAGTCAGTCAATTTGTATCATTGACTGACTACCTTTTTGGTGGAGCAATAAGCATATTGTACGAACACTCCCATCAAACTTTACATTATGCCTATAATATCAACGATAAATTGAAATTTGTCAGCCTGTGTTATGCTTATAACAAGTTATTTTAGAAAAAGATCAAAGAGCATTTATTCTCTTAATATTTTTTGCATTGTTTTACCTTTTGCTAACTCATCAATTAATTTATCTAAATATCGGATTTGCCGCATTAATTCATCTTCTATTTCTTCCACCCTATATCCACAAATTACTCCTTTGATGAGCGAAGCATTCGGATTAATGTGAGGTGCTTGTTTAAAGAACGTTTCCAGATCTACTTCATTAATTATTTGTTGTTGTAATGAATATTCATCATAACCGGTAAGCCAGAAAATGATTTCATTTACCTCTTCTTTTACTCTTCCTTTTTTCTCTGCTTTTTGTATATAAAGGGAATAGATGCTTGAAAAAGGCATTGTATAAACTCGCGGTTTCTCCATTCTGAAATTCTCCTTTACTTTTTATAAAAACATTTGCACCTTATGTAAATAATCAGCAGTTCTAAACTGTAGTACAAATTACTATTTATCGTAATTATACTGTGTGCTGCTGCGTTTTTTCACTATCCATATTCAAGTATTACCTGGCAGATACTCGGCATATAGCAGAAAAGGGGCAAGAGACAATGACTGTCTCTTGCCCTTTATCCTTTGCTATTTCTTGGTAGCTGATACAATCAGCATCATGGGTCTACGCATTTCGTCCAGCATTCCTGGTATGATTTCCAGCATATGCTCTGGTGGTTGGGGTTCCACAACCTTCGTCAATCCAAACCCGTTAGAGAGCAGGGTATTTAAATAAGTAGTCAGGGTACGATGATACTTGACAACATCCTCACCCAAGAAATTGGCTACTCGTTTGCCTTCATAATAGTAATTGTCCACCGGAAAATGCTTGATAACGCCTTCCGAATCATAGCACCAGTTTTGTGAGCCTTCAGCCGTAAAGACAGGGTGCTCCACTGAAAACACAAGGCTCCCACCCTGCTTTAA
>DHAH01000161.1:4324-4791 GCA_002397345.1 Clostridiales bacterium UBA4959 | reverse complement strand
GCAGTCTGGGCAAGCTGGTGTATGAGGGCGGAAAGCTGTCATATTGGAAGCTGCACCGCGACGAACGCGACAACACCTTCAATTCTGATAAAGGTTTCGACTCTATCAAGTACGATTTCATCGACCTCACACAGCCGGGCGGAGGCGGCGAGCAGCACAAGGGCATCCTGCGCAACTTCACAAACCACATGCTGCATGGCGAGCCGCTGCTTGGCGACGGACGCGACGGCATCCACATGGTCGCGCTTGCCAACGCGATGATGCTCTCGACCTGGAAAAACGATTGGGTCACAGTCGAAAATGACGGCGAAGAATTCTTCCGCTGTCTGCGTGAAAAGATCGCCACTTCAACAGTTAAAAAAGAGGGCGTCGAAGCTGTCGCCGATCTTACAGGAACATACGGCTCGTAAATGCGGCAAAAAATCACTGTTACCTACCGCGATTTTTTATTGTTTGCTTCATTAATA
>DHAH01000161.1:0-4206 GCA_002397345.1 Clostridiales bacterium UBA4959 | reverse complement strand
TATTGTTTGCTTCATTAATAATACTGCTCTGCATTCTCTTTGCCGCGGCGGTGAAGTGCGTGTTTATCTTCCCGCCGTATCTGCAGTCCTATAAATTTGCGACTGCCGATATAACCGGCACGCTCGATTTTTTCGTGATTCCCGCCATCGTAGCGGGAGTGTGCGCGGCGTTTATAACCTTTGTAAATGAGCGGAGCGCCGAGAGCGCCGCCCCCCACAGGAGATTTTACCGTAAAATCGCTGTTTTGCTTGCCGCCTGCGGTTTAACCATACCCTGCGGAGCGCTTGCCATGCGGCTGGACGATGTGTTTTACGCACGAAATTACGTTCCGCCGGCCGTATTTTTCGCGGCATTCGCGGCGGCGGCGTTAACCGCGCGGGGATTAATCGGGTATACCCCAAAAACCAAAAAGCGGAGGATTACAGCGCTCGTTTGTTCTGCGCCGCTTGCCGTTATCGCGGTTGTGAGCGCGGTCGCCGGGTTTTCCGGGCATAAACTCTTCGCGACGCTGGCGTTTTTATACCTGCCGATACCTTTTTGCGCGGCGGCTGCGCTGGCGGCATCTGTGCTCCGCTCACCGCGTATTGCGGCGGCGGCGATGTGCTGCCCGCTGTCGGTCTGTATATTCTGCGCGCTGCGTCCGTATGGGTTTGACTTTGCGTTCGGCTTGTGCGCCGCGCTGTCGGTCTTATTCCCCATTATTACAGTGATTATTTCGATACATGAATATTATAAAAAACAGGAGAATACAAACATGGCTAACAAGATTATTTCCGGGCTGGGCTTCCACCATATCGCGTTGAAATCCGCCAACTTTGAGAAATCCTACGCCTTTTACACCGAAGGTATGGGCATGGTTCCTACCGCCGCTTGGGGCGAGGGCGACAACCGCATCCAGATGCTCGACATCGGCGACGGCACGATCCTCGAGCTGTTCGCGGGCGGTTCGGACGACGCAGACGCGGGCAGATACCTGCACCTTGCGTTCAGCTGCAACGATGTTGACGCGGCGTTTAAGCGCGCTGTCGCAGCCGGAGCAAAAATCAAGAGCGAGCCCCGCACCGTACCGCTCGATTCCAAACCTTCGCCCATGACGCTGCATGTCGCGTTCGTATTCGGCCCGTCGGGCGAGGAACTGGAATTCTTCAAGATCGTGAAGTAATATTTATGATTGTCAATATAGTTTCGATCACGATCAAGCCGGAATTCCGCGAACAATTCGAAGCGGTGACACTGCACAACCACGAAAACACCCGCCGCGAACCGGGTAATATCCGTTTTGATGTGCTGGCGGATTCATCTGATCCAAATAAATTCGTGTTATACGAAGTTTTCGCCGACAGCTACGCTGTGGAACATCATAAAACCACAGAACATTACAAACGCTGGGCGTCGGAGATGGAGCAGTACATGGCTGCCCCGCGCGGCAAGCAGAGTTTTGAGCCATTAGCGTTTAATTAATTGCAGGAGAACAACAAATGCCCGGAAAACTATATGTCGTGGCAACTCCGATCGGTAATCTTGAAGACATAACCGCCCGGGCTAAACGTATATTGGAAGAAGTCGACATCATCGCGGCAGAGGATACGCGCAATACGCAAAAGCTGCTCGGTTTGCTCGGTATCGGCAACCGCACGGTGTCAAATCATAAATTCAACGAACGGGATAAAGCGGATTCGCTTGTCGCTGAACTGTCCGAGGGTAATAATATCGCGGTCGTGTCCGACGCGGGCACGCCCTGCATCTCTGACCCCGGATTCGCGCTTGTCGCCGCCGCAGCAGCAGCCGGAATCGAGGTTATCGGTATCAGCGGCGCGTCGGCGGTGATCACCGCGCTGTCGGTATCGGGTTTCGGGTTCGACGCGTTCGCGTTTTACGGGTTCTTTCCCCGCGAAAAGAAGGAAATAAACGAAACTATCGATAAAATAAAACGCGACTGCATACCCGTGTCGGTGTTTTACGAGTCGCCGCAGCGTATTATTAAAACGCTGCGGGTTATCGCCGACGATTTGCCCGGCTCCGAGCTGTGCTTGTGCAACGACCTTACCAAACTGCACGAACGCATATATCGCGGTTCACCCGCAAAGGTGCTGGCGGAGCTTGAGGACAACCCCTCCGCCGATAAGGGCGAATACACGCTTGTCATGCGCTTCAGCGAACCGCCGGCGGCAGAAAGTCCCGCGGATGAGCTGTCGCCCGAAGCGCTGATATTCGACTACGCCGCTAAAAACGGCGGCTCGGCAAAAGACGCGGTTACGGCGCTCGCCAAAAGCTCGGGCGGCAAGTATTCCAAAAGCGATTTGTATAAGGCGTCGCTGCGGTTAAAAGAAATAGCGCGCGGGTTGTTCCCCTCGGGAAATTGAAACAAAGAAAACCGTCCTATCAACTGTAAGCCGATAGGACAGTTTTTTACTAAAATACCGCTGTTATTTTATCTCCCGTACCGGTCGCATCTCGATGTAGCCGCGCCAGCCCATCGGGGCAAGCTGCATACGCGGCGCGATTTCGTCCGCGTATTCGTAACCATACACCTTAGGGTTAAATTTCGCGATACGTTCCCACAATAAGCCGATCGCTTTGCCAAATTCTTCGTCATCGTACGGTTCGCCCTGGAAAACAAGCAATTTGCACGGCGGCAGGTCAATAATATCAAAACCGTCGGGCACCGCGCCATGATAATCCGCGGGGAGCTCCACCCCATGCGCATAAATTCCTGTTCCGGTGGGACGCATATTGTCAGGTAGCCATAATCCTACGGGTTCATAAAGGGCTTCTTTTATGCCGCAGAGAATTGCCCATGGAGCCGATTCGCCCGACCCTTCCTCCACGCAGCCAAATTCCTCACAATACGCAAAATATCCTTCCGCTGTTTTTGAGCGCCTTAATAATAATTTCCGTGCCGGGCGTTCTACAATCTGCGTAAAGATGATTGCCGTTTTTTCTGCCACAATTGATTCCTCTCTACCTATTTTTCGGCGGTTTAAAACATAAAACGGGATTTTCCAGCCGCTCGGTTCCGTTATTGCGGCAAAGCGTTTCGGGGCTATCCCAAACGCGTTTGTAAATGCCCTTGTGAAACCTTCCTGACTGTCGAACATAAAATCAAAAGCAACGTCGACAATCTTTATTTTATCGTTTCTGAGCGCAAGCGCTGCGCCGGTGAGCCGCAGCTCACGGATATATTCAAAAGGCATCCGGCCGGTATGCTGCTTGAATATCCGTGCCGCGTGATATCGCGAATAGCCGGCGATATCCGAAAGTACTTTTGCTGTAATTGGCTCCTTGATGTGCGCGTCAATATATGCTTTCATACGTTCGGCGGCGGCTGAAGTTTCTTGATTTACAAATCCCATCGGTTTCTCACCTCCGAGTATATTTTACCGCAACCGGTATCAGTTTTCTTGACTTAAAGTGCGAACTTAACATATGGGAAACTAATTAAAGCAAAATACAGCGAGGCTTCACGTGAAACCCCGCTGTATTTTAATTTATTCTTCAGGCGTATCTGTCGAGTAAATCGGCTCGTTGCTATCGCTGTTATCGTAGCCGTCGTCGTATTGCGCTTCGCCCTCTAACAGTGCGCGGATAGAAAGGCTGATCTTGCGCTTTTCGGTGTCGATGTCGGTGATTCGAACGTTTACGATATCCCCGACCTTTACCACATCGGCAGGCGACTGCACACGGCGGTCGGAGATCTGCGAGATATGGATCAGTCCGTCAACTCCGGGTACAACCTCGGCGAACGCGCCGAAGGGCATCAGGCTGACGATTTTCACCTCGGCTACGTCGCCGATTGAATATTTGGAGATAAAGATGTTCCACGGGTCCATCTCGTCGGTCTTATAACCCAGCGAGATGCGTTTGCTTTCGGGATCGAAATCTTTTACATAAACATCGATGGTTTGACCGATCGAAACGACTTCGGACGGGTTCTTGATGCGGCGCCACGACAGCTCGGAGTTGTGCACCATGCCGTCCACACCGCCCAGATCGACGAACGCGCCGTATGAGGTCAGCGATCTGACTTGTCCGTTGTAATGCTTGCCGATTTCGACATTCTGCCAGAATTCGGCTTCCAGCGCCTTGCGCTCTTCGCGTTTGACAACCGCGATGGACGCGACCGCGCGGCGGCGTTTTTCATCGACCTCGATGATACGCGCGCGCTGCTTTGTGTTCAGCAGCACCGACATATCCTGTCCGCGTCC
>DHAH01000058.1:10001-13489 GCA_002397345.1 Clostridiales bacterium UBA4959 | reverse complement strand
GAATCCAGTCGATGAATATCTTGTTTGTACGCTTAGCTTTCCTTATGTTGCTCGTATAGCGGTCAGGCCATTTATTCTCCATAACTTCGGCGACACGCTTGGCGAAATCATGGAACATGTCCCATGAAACGGTGGGCTTAAACGGTACGACCACATGGTACCCTTTGCCTCCGCTGGTCTTAAGATACGAATTAAGAGAAAGTTCTGTGAGGATAGCTTTAATATCCTTCACGCCCTGCCGTACGATATCCAGCTCCATTCCCTCGTCCGGGTCAAGATCAAATACCATCATGTCCGGTTTTTCAAGTTCGTCCGCGCGGCTTCCCCAGACATGAAATTCCAGTGTGCCCATCTGCGCTTCCGAGATAAGACCGGATTTATCCTCGATATAAAAATATTCCTCTGTTTCGCCGTCGCTGTTTCGGACAGATATTGTAAATATTCCCTTGCTGCCCGGACTGGGGTGCTTTTTATAAAAACAGGATTGTGTTATTCCTTTCGGGCAGCGCACTATGCTTAAAATCCGGCGTTTCAGATACGGCAGCATACGCTCCGCGACCTGCGAATAATAACGGACTACATCTTCTTTTGTAATCGGGGGATTGTCATACATCACCTTATCGGGGTTGGTGATCTTCACCCCTTCGATAACGACACTGTTTTCGCCAGCCACCATCGTTTTCTCCAATTCTTCGGGCAAATCCGGTTGTTCTTTTATTACAGCTTCGGGTTCCTTGTCTGTGCGCAAGCCCTTGAAGCTGGCCTGCCGAAGCAGCCCTTCTTTTGTCAGCTCGGTATATTTAATTTCCGCGACCAGCTCTGGTCGCAGCCAGGTGATCTTTTCATCCGGTCTGGCTGCGGGCGCGTTTTTAAAGGGCGGCTCGGGTCTGACTAAATTGATGAATTTCAGCTCAAGCTTTTTTTCGTCTGATTCGCTTAAACCTGTGCCGGCGCGACCGGCATAAATTAAATCTCCGTATTCATAAAAGCCAAGCAGCAGCGAGCTTACGCCGCTTGTTTTTTTATCGGAAAGCGTGTATCCTCCGATGACAAATTCCTGTCTTTTATCACATTTCAGCTTTATCCAATCGCCGTTTCTCGAGCCGCTGTATACGGAATCAGCCTTTTTTCCGACGATCCCTTCCATGCCCAATTCGCAGGTTGCTCTGAAACTTTCTTCCGCGTTGCTTTCGATATGTCTGCTGTAACGGAGATTTTCGGGGGCGCCTTCAAACAGGCTGGATAATAACGCTTTTCTTTGAATGAGCGGCTGTCCCCGAAGGTCATCCCCGTCCAGCGCGAGGATATCGAAGATAATATATGTGAGATTTCGGCTCGAGGGATTTTTCATGTAATTTTGCAAAGCCTGAAAATCCGTCTTGCCGGACTCATCTGTTACCGCCATTTCGCCGTCGAGTACCATAGCCCTTCCGGCAGCCAAGTCAAGGAGCGAATCCGCGATACTGCCGAACCGGTGGGTATAATCATTGTTGTTACGGGTCATCAGCCGGACGCCGCCGCCCTCTATAAATGCTAAAATCCTATATCCGTCGTATTTCAGCTCATAAATCCATCCCTCGCCCCCGGGAATGGCGCTGACGAGCTTTGCGAGCTGCGGGTCGGCTTTTTGGAATGGATTTTTGGTGATCTTTCCGATCTCTCCGCGCTCGATTTCCGCCATGGTTCGTCCGGTGCGTACGCTGGTATTAAATACCATAATCCCATCGCCGGTTTTGGCATACTCGTCTTTTTCTTTCAGCAAAAGCCAGTTATCCCCTTTGTCGCCGGCCTTTGCTTTCATGCGAACCATAGCCCATTTGCCTTTGAGCCTTTTACCTTTAAGAACAAATTTTAACGAGCCTTCATTTAGCCCCTTGTCAACATCAACGAGCGGTTCCCATATGCCCTCGTCCCACAGCATTACCGTTCCGCCGCCATATTCGCCCTTGGGAATTGTGCCCTCGAAGTTCCTGTATTCAAGAGGGTGGTCCTCCACACGCATAGCAAGCCGTTTGTCTTTCGTGTCGAAAGACGGTCCTTTTGGAACCGCCCAGCTTAAAAGAGTTCCGTTCCACTCAAGACGAAAGTCATAATGATCGTTTCGCGCAATATGATGCTGTACAACAAACCGGAGAGATTCGCCGGAGGCGTCTGTTACGCCTTCGGGTTCGCCGGTATTTGAAAAATTTCTTTTTCGGTTATATTCGCTGAGGGGCTGGCTCATGACAGTCACGCCGTTTCCTTTTCTTTTTTAGCGTTCTCGACGCTGGCTTTAAGCGCTTCCATGAGGTCGACAAATTTACCGGTTTTTTCGGGCTCCGCGGCGACGATCGTATTGCCGGAAATTTTCTGCTCGATAAGCTCGCGCAGCTTGGTCTGGTATTCATCTTTATATTTGGAGGGATCGAACGGCGTATCCATAGAATTTATTAATACTTTCGCCATATTCAATTCCGCTTCCGATACCTCCGGCTTTGCATACTGCTTTTGAAGCTCGCGGATGTCATCGGCATAAAACATTGTGGAAATGAGAATGCCGTCCTCTCGTGGAATGATAGCCATCAGCGTATCTTTAGTACCCATTACAGCTTTGCCAACAGCGATTTTTTGCTCGGCCATCAATGACGCGCGGAGCAGCTCGAATGCCTTTTCACCGCCCGTCTCCGGCACTGCCTGATAGGTTTTATCGTAATAGACGGGAGAAATCTGATTTAACTGGGCGAAGTGGAGGATTTGAATGGACTTTTCTTTTTCTGTCTTTATTTTTTCAATCTCATCATCGGTTATTACGACATATTTGTCGTCATCGTATTCGAAGCCCTTGACAATATCTTCCGTGACAATCTCCTTGCCGCAGTGAGCGCAGGTCTTTTTATAGCGAATACGGCTGTTGTCTTCCTTGTGAAGCTGATTGAAATGTATATCGTTATCCTGCGTGGCTGTATACATCGCAATCGGGATCGCGACCATACCGAAAGTTAAAACGGATTTTCGTGATATCATAGTAAAACACCTCTGAATTTTAGTGTTTCCTATTGAATTTTAAGTATGCAGATTATTTTGTTTTCTTAAAAATTATTATGATGACATAATATATTTAAATATTATATGATATTGACAAGCACATTTATATGTGATAATATAATTAATACAATCTATACAACTATATATCAGGGGGAACCGATATGCGGAAGTTTACATGCCTTTTTATTACACTGCTATTACTGCTTACCGTAACTCTTGCCGCCGCTTCATGCGCGAACGGCGCGGCGAATACAACCGGGACCGAATCTGCGGCTGATACTGACACCGCGGAGGTTGACACCAAGATATATCCGGATCTGCCTGAAAAAAATTGGGACGGCGCGGAGTGCCGTATCCTTGTTTCGCTGCCGGGCGGCGGCGACTGGGCGGACTGGGGCTCGCGCGACATTATCGCCGACGAGGAGAACGCCGACCCGATCAACGACGCCGTATACAAACGCAAC
>DHAH01000058.1:9634-9875 GCA_002397345.1 Clostridiales bacterium UBA4959 | reverse complement strand
ACGACGCCGTATACAAACGCAACCTGTATGTATCGGACAAGTACAACGTCAAGATAAATGGCATCG
Source organism: Clostridiales bacterium UBA4959 (assembly GCA_002397345.1). Classification (GTDB taxonomy): domain Bacteria; phylum Bacillota; class Clostridia; order Oscillospirales; family CAG-272; genus DTU078. Next base: position 9,809 of record DHAH01000058.1, on the reverse strand, counting down.
CTAAGTCGGGGCTGACCGAGCTGACTAAAAAAGAAGTGCTTGGCGGTACGGACGATTACCATATCGTTACCGATTATCTGAAGTCTCTGATACCCAACATCACCACCGGTTATCTTGTCGACCTGACGAAAGTTGACATGATGGATTTGTCAAAACCGTGGTATGACCAGCAGTG
>DHAH01000058.1:8592-9442 GCA_002397345.1 Clostridiales bacterium UBA4959 | reverse complement strand
ACGACGCGACCGCCGCGCTGCTGTTCAATAAAAGCGTTCTGACCGACAATAATCTGCCTAACCCTTACGAATACGTACATAAGAACGAATGGACATACGAAAACTTCTGCCAGATGTGGCAGGGTGTGGGCAAGGATCTCGACGGCGATTCAAAGATAACTGTCGCCGACCAGTTCGGGCTTGTTTGGCAGGCTGACGCGACGATTTCCTTTTTACACGCGCTGGGCGGGCGTGTCGCAACGCTGGACAGCGACAAGCTGCCGGTATTCACGCTTGAGGACGAAATCAGCATAAGAGCATTTGACGCGATTGCAAAATATCTGTACAACAAAGATCTTGTTCTCAACTGCCACGACTACAGCTCGAAATACTCCAATATATACCACATGCTGCAGGATCCTGTATTCACTGAAAACCGTACGCTGTTCAACTGGGTCAGGATGCGTGTCGTCCAAAACTACCGCGGCATGGAAGCCGATTTCGGCATACTTCCGATGCCAAAATATGACGAGAACCAGCCGTCGTATTATCATACCGTCAACTCGTATACCTGCAACACGATAGAGATACCCAACTCGACCGCCGTCGATCCGGAATTCGCGGGCTTCATGATCGAAGCGATGAGCGCGGAATCGACCTATACGCTGAAAAACGCGTATTATGACATTACGCTCAATACCAAAGTCACACGCGACGAGGAAAGCCGTGAAATGCTTGATATTATTTTCTCCACCCGCGTTTATGATACCGGCTCGATTTACAACTGGGGCAACGCTTCCGACGCGGTGTTCTCGATAATACAAAAGCGGGATACCAACTACGTTTCGACCATTAAAAAATACGAAAAAAA
>DHAH01000058.1:3062-8500 GCA_002397345.1 Clostridiales bacterium UBA4959 | reverse complement strand
ACCATTAAAAAATACGAAAAAAACGTTTCCAAACAAATAGAAAAGTTTGTGGAAGCCTTTAAAAAGCTGGATCAGTAACAAAGCCGCGACGGGCGTATCCACTCTCCCGCGTCTTTAGAGAAAATTATTTATAATTATGCAATACACCGCGCCGCACATATGGAATTAAATGACCATATGCGCGGCGCGATTTTGCATCATGTTAAAATTATACTTGATATTTAATGGGAGTTTGTATATAATGGCGATATAATCGGATTTAAATATAAGTATAGGATCCGCCGCTGAATCTCTTTATTTTACCCTTATTTTTTAGTCATCTTCATTGTCGCGGCGTTCAGCTCGTCGTTGGTCAGGCGTGTCAGCTCCAGCACGCAGTCCATGTTAAGCCCCGCCGCGTTTGCGAACCGCTCGCCGTATTCGGGATCGGCGAGATAGCAATGTACGGCGTGCCGATATTTTATGCTGGTCGTGACAGGATCGATGCTTTCGACAGTGTTGTCGATGAGGATCTGTTTTTTATCCTCGGTAAGTATGCGCCACAGGTTGCCGCCCGCGGCAAAACAGTCGTCGGTCGGGTCGTCTTTGCCATCGTAGCGGTACATTGCGCCCTCCAGTTCGAGCGGCGGCTCCATAACATCGGGCTGCGGCATCCAAAAACCATAACTGTTCGGGGTATAAGCGGGCGTGGCGCCGTAATTACCGTCAACGCGCATCGTACCATCGCGGTGGTTATCGCTCACGTCCACCTTCGCGCGATTGACGGGGATAAGGTTGTGGTTAACGCCCAGCCGGTAACGCTGCGCGTCGCCATAGGAAAATAATCTGCCCTGTAAAAATTTATCGGGGCTAAATCCTATGCCCGGCACGACGTGCGCGGGTGAAAATGCCGACTGTTCGACTTCAGCAAAAAAATTCTCAGGGTTGCGGTTCAGCTCGAAGGTTCCCGCCTCGATGAGCGGATATTCGCCGTGCCGCCAGACCTTGGTAATATCAAAGGGATTTTCATAATGGTTTTTCGCCTGCTCCTCGGTCATGATCTGCACATACATTGTCCACTTCGGGAAATCGCCGCGCTCGATTGCGTCGAACAGATCGCGACCCATATATTCGCGATCGACGCCGTTGATCTTCGCGGCTTCCTCGTTTGAAAGATTTTTGATGCCCTGTTTTGTCTTGAAATGGAATTTACACCAAACGCGTTTATTATCGGCGTTGTAAAACGCAAAAGTGTGCGAGCCGAAAAAGTCCATATTGCGAAACGACGCGGGTATGCCCCGGTCGCTCATGGTGATAGTGATCTGGTGATGGCATTCTGGCAGCAACGTCCAAAAATCCCAGTTATTCTGCGCGCTGCGCCGTCCGGTCTGCGGGTCGCGCTTGATTGCGCGGTTGAGCGACGCAAAGTTGTGCGTGTCGCGTATGAAAAAGCTGGGTGTATTGTTGCCTACTAAATCCCAATTGCCGTCGTCGGTGTAGAATTTAACCGCCGTGCCGCGTATGTCGCGCTCGCAGTCTGCCGCGCCGCGTTCGCCCGCGACGGTGGAGAACCGCATAAACGCATCGGTCACCGCTCCTTTTTGCAGGCACTTTGCTTTTGTATAGCGGCTGATGTCGTGCGTGACGGTCAGTTTGCCGTATGCGCCCCAGCCTTTTGCATGCATACGCCGCTCGGGTATAACTTCGCGGTTGAAATGCGCCATCTTTTCCATCAGCCAAACGTCGTTGAACACCACGGGCCCGCGCGGACCCGCGGTTATAGAATTTTCATTATCGGGTATCGGCGCGCCGACCGCGTTTGTTAATTTATTGTGGTCATTCATAAAAATACCCCCATCGTTTTATGCAATTTTATTCGACTAAAATTACAGTTATGAATTATAAAACAGGTGACAGCGAATAATAAAAATTAAGTGTTAAGCTTTCTGTACGTATAAAGGAGCATGGTCATAAGTTTGAAAATCAGAGGTATCCTAAAACAAAGCGCGGAGCGCGTAATACGGAACCACACGGTTTTTATTATGACTCTGTACATATAAAGGAGCGTGGTCATATTTGAAAAATTTTAAATTCGTCAGCCGTATTATCGCTGTTATAATTGTTATCGCCGTGACGGCGGTCCTCGCCGTTATAGCCGCGGACAACAGAATAAAAATCCCTGTGCTTATGTATCACGTAATCGACGAAAAAGCGGGGACTTTGAGCAACCTGTATGTAAAAACCTCCGAATTCGAGCGCCAGATGCAATATTTGAGCGAGCAAGGCTATACGCCTGTCCATTTTGCCGCGCCCGGGGCATACGAGGGCATAAAAAAGCCGGTTATAATCACCTTCGACGACGGGTATGAGGACAACTATACAAACGCATACCCTATTCTTGAAGAATACGGTTTTAAAGCGACAATATTTATCATCACCGCAAAGATCGGCAAGCCGGAGCATCTCAATACCGAACAAATTAAAGAAATGTCCGATCTGATTGAATTCGGCAGCCACACGGTGAACCATAATAAACTATCTGCTCTGACCCTCGGGCAGATAAGGGGAGAGCTGGCATTTTCCCAAAAAACGCTGGAGAAGCTTACCGGCAAAACGGTGCGGACACTGGCATACCCATACGGCGCATATGACAGACGGGTAGTGGACATAGCGCGTAAATATTACGATTTCGCGGTGACAACGGTCGGCGGCGTTTACACCGAAGGCAGCGACAGGGTAAAAATCAGCCGTGTGTATATACCGCGCTCGTTTACAATAAACAATTTTGCCGCAAGACTGAACGCCGTTTCATCGGGTAAATAGAGACTTGGCGGGACGTTTTGCGAACGCTATTGACACATCAGCCCTGAAATGTTAAAATAAACTCCGTTAAATAAAATTATACGGGAGTTTTCGCGTGGATTATATTACTGCAACCGCAATCGGATTGGCGATACCGCTGCTGGGTACGACCCTCGGCGCGGCGATGGTTTTCTTCCTTAAAGAAGAGATGAATGACCGTTTACGGAGCGCGCTGCTGGGGTTCGCGTCGGGCGTGATGATCGCGGCGTCTGTGTGGTCGCTGCTCATCCCGGCGATAAATATGTCAGAGGGGGGCGTATTGCCGTCATGGTTTCCCGCCGCGGTGGGGTTTATGGCGGGTATAGGATTTTTGCTTGCGCTCGATATGATTATCCCGCACCTGCACATGGGTACCGATAAGCCGGAGGGTGTAAGCGCCAAAATAAGCCGCTCGCTGATGCTTGTGCTGGCGGTGACACTGCACAATATTCCCGAAGGCATGGCGGTTGGCGTGGTGTTCGCGGGTATGATAAACGGCAACGGCGCGATAACGGTAGCGGGCGCGCTGGCGCTGTCGATCGGCATCGCGATACAAAATTTTCCGGAAGGGACGATTATTTCAATGCCCTTGATCGGAAACGGGATGTCAAAACCGAGGGCTTTTTATTATGGCTTTCTCTCAGGCGCGGTAGAACCGATTGGCGCTGTATTAACAATAATGCTTACGGCGGCAATAACGCCGATTCTGCCGTACATATTATCTTTCGCCGCAGGCGCGATGATTTACGTGGTGGTGGAGGAGCTGGTCCCGGAATCGCAGGCGGGTGTACACAATAATATGGGCACAATCGGCGCCGCGCTGGGATTTGTGTTAATGATGGTGCTGGACGTGGCGCTGGGATGATTAAAAGAAGCGCCGCGCCCGCAGCTTCCCGAAAAAAATTCAACGAGCGATTGAAATGGTTTGCGCCGGGCGCATTTCAAGCGCTCGTTTATTGTTTTCATGGTACATCTGGCGTATAATGGCGTCACAGGGCGAGCCTTAACGCTGCGGAATCCGGAATCACGCGGCGAGAAAAATTACATACATATAAAAAGGGGAAATCATGTTTAACGCGGAATTGGTAGGACATAAAATTTCGGTGCTGCGCAAGAAGCGGGGCATCACACAGATGGAGCTTGCTAACCGGCTGGGGCTGAGCTTTCAGGCGGTATCAAACTGGGAGCGGGGCGTCGCAATGCCAGATATTGGCAATTTAAAGTTATTGGCGCAGATACTCGAAACAACGGTGGACGACATACTCGGCGACGAGAGGACCGCGCGAATCATCTCCGACGCGGAGGAAGGCAAAACGCCCTCCGAGCCGGTAAAGCCCGAGGAGTTGCTCGCGGTGGCACCCCTGCTCGAACCCGAGCAGAACGACGCGCTGATCGGCGCGGTAAACGGTTCATTTAATGACGAGCAGATAAAAGAAATAAAACCCAACCTCTCGTTCGGCGGCGAATTCGACAAGAGCGACGCCGAACTGGCGGAAATGTTTTTTGAAAAAAACAACGTCGCGATGTTTTCGATAGTAGAGGACGGATTGTCGGGCGAACGCCGCCGCGAGCTGCTGCGCCGCGCGGTTGAGAAGAATAATATGGCGTTCATCGCCATGCTCTCCGACGCGGCTACACCGGAGGAGCAGTCAAAATTCGCCGAGGACGCGCTGGAGCGGGGCAATATAGCGCTGCTGGGCATGTTCGAGGGCAGCCTTCCTCCCGAAAAAGGCGCGGAATACGCCATGAAAGCGTTTGAAAGCGGCAATGTCGCGACGTTCTCCATGCTTATGGATAAGCTTTCACCAGAGCAAAAACGCGAGTGCTATAATCGCGCGGCAGCAAACGGCAACGTAGCCATGTTTTCGATGCTGCGCGAATCGAGTATGGGTAAGCCCGTAGGAGCGGATCCTGTGTCCGCCCGTGCGGATAACCCGGCTGACAGAAAAAAATCACTGCTCGACAAGCTCACGCGTTTGTCGAATAAATACGCCGAGCTGGGCGGCGAATATAATCGCCTGCGTATAAACGGCGCGGACGAAGATGAGCTTGGCGACCTCGAGGATGAAATGGGCGATCTCGAAGATGAAATCGGCGACCTTGAGGATGAGTTGAGCAATATTGAAGAAACCGAGCAAGAAAAAGCGAGCGCGGAAACCATATCGTCGATAGGCGAAAAGCTGAACGGGCTGAAGGGTATGCTCGATGGCTTGTTTGGCAGATTGAAATAAAAAAACGCCGAGGGGGCTGTTCCGTTAAAAGGGAGTGCCGCCTCGGCGCTTTTTAATCGGGAAAATTTAATTTACAAAAATTATGAAAACAATTGCATTTTATTTGCCTCTAATGTATAGTAATAACAGTAGCATCCGTAATATAAAGATAAGACAAGAGAACCGACGACAAGTACCTGCCGCCGCCCCCAAGACAGGCGATGCGGGGATAGCGCTTTTCTCTGTCCTCACCCTCGTGGGCGCTTTTTGTGTTATCACGATTAAAAAAGAAATATTAAAATGAATTATTTTGGCATGGGGTTAACACAATGTAAAGATTGTACGAATAATATTTAACAAAAAGATGTTTAAGTACTTGCAATTTATTTTAAATATGATATAATATAT
>DHAH01000058.1:1154-2929 GCA_002397345.1 Clostridiales bacterium UBA4959 | reverse complement strand
CATATGTTAAACATATGAAAAATCAATAAGTCTTGGAGGTTGTCTATGAAATCAAAAAAAGCTCTGGTGAGTCTATTCGCGACAGCATTAATATTTATGCTGTTATCTGCGCTTATGACCGTGAATATCAGCGCGGAACCATTCAAGGACTATACAATCGTTCCGGATAACAAAACAATAATCATGGCAACGGATTTTGATTCGGGCATCTATGGAAAAGCTCCCGCGAGCGGCAGCAAGGACATACGACCGGATGAAGATGTCAACACAGAAATTGGCGGAAGCGATTTCGGCGGCAATATCGGATGGATAGCCGCGGGCGACTGGGTGCAGTATACAGTGAATGTGGCAAAGGACGGAAAATACAGGGTTGAGGCATGGATTGCCTCGGACGCTGACCCGACCGGCGCGGTCAAACTGTACTACAACGACCAAGAGATGGGTACCTCTGAAGATTCGGCAAGGGATGGCTGGCAGATTTACGACTTGTATTTTGTCGCGGATGTTGAGATGACCGCGGGAAAATGCGTTTTAAAAACTGAATTTACCGGCGGCATAAACGTCAGCGCGCTTGAAATTACACCGCTCGGAGCGAACGGCAACCCTATTTGGATACCTGTGGAAAATAAAATCAAATCGTTCGGGAAAAGCATTATCAAAGCGGTTGATTTTGACCCCAAAGCATACAAAAAGACTCCTTCGGACGGCAGCAAAGACATACGGCAGGACGAAGATGTCAACACAGAGATAGGTTCAAGTGAGTTCGGCGGCAATATCAGCTATATAGCCGCGGGCGACTGGGTACAGTATAGCGTAAATGTACAGAGAGACGGAAAATATAAGTTTGAAGCGTGGCTCGCCTCGGATGCCGACCCGACAGGCGCGGTAAAATTATACTGCGATGATAAAGAGGTGGGAACCACTCCCAACTCGGCTAAAAACGGCTGGCAGTCTTACGAATTATACTCGGCAGGCGAAATCAATATAACGGCGGGCGATCATGTCATTAAAGCCGAATTTACCGGCGGCGTAAACTTCAGCGCGCTTGAAGTTACCAGAACCGGCGATATTGAAGTGCCGGAGGAAACGACGCTTCCCGCAGAGGATAATACCGTCACCGGCGGCGATAAAGCTCCGGCGGACAGCGATTCGGGAACTGACATAGCCGGCGAAAACGATAGCGGCAACACAGCGCTGATTGTAATATTGGTGGTTGCGGCGGTTGTGGTTGTGGCGGTTGTAGTAATCGTCGTAATAAACAAAAATAAAAAGAAATAAACTTATCCAAAATTCAAAAAGGCATACATAAGCGGATTTATCGCATATACCGGTGAAATGGTTGACATTTCACCGGTATAATGATTAAAAGAGAAATATTAAAAATGAATTATAAAATTAAAAATTACATGGAGGACGCGGTGCGGGAAAAGGTGATGAGTTACCTGAAAAAAAGCAACTCCTGTTCCTGCGAAAGATGCGTCCTGGATATTATGGCACTGGCGCTCAACGAGTTACCCGCTAAATATTATGTAACTGAAATCGGCGAACTTTTTATAAAAACGAGCGAGCTTGCTTCCCAGTATAACGTTGATTTAGAGGTCGCGGTGTTAAAAGCGATAGCGCTTGTAAAAGCCAATCCCCGGCATTAGTTTAGCGCTTATAATAATTGTGCGTATTTGTTATTAATATTATTCCGACGTATATCGTTCATAATAAAATAAATATTGCTGCGCGATTCCTCCCCATGGACCGAGCGCGGTGATGTCAATACCGTA
>DHAH01000058.1:488-1018 GCA_002397345.1 Clostridiales bacterium UBA4959 | reverse complement strand
AGGTAATATTTTTCCAGCACGCGCTTTATCCACACATCCACGGGAAAGGCGTCGGTGCGCCCAAACCCGAACAGCAGTGTGCAGTTTGCTACTTTTATACCCACGCCCTTGATTTTCATCAGCTCGGCTGCCGCTTCCGCAGAGGGCATTTTTGAAATCGCGTCAAGATCTGTCGAGCCATCTGCCACGCGGCGGGCGGCGTCATAGATATATTTCGCGCGAAAGCCTGTGCGCAGCGCGTAAATAGCGTCCGTCCCTGCGTCGCAAAGGGCGCGCGCCGTAGGGAAGGCGCTATATATGCGGCGTGCGCCGCCGAGCGCGGTGCGCTCGAATTTTTTGCCGGCGATGTTCTCGCCGGAAATTCTTTCGTCAGCGATTTTATCGTCGGCAATTCTTTCGCCGGCGATTCTTTCGCCATATGTATCCGACAGCGCCGCGATGATCTTTTTAATGCGCGGAATGTTGTTGTTCTGGCTGATGATGAACGAACAAAGCGTTTCCCATGGGTCCTGGCGCAGGATGCGTATGCC
>DHAH01000058.1:0-219 GCA_002397345.1 Clostridiales bacterium UBA4959 | reverse complement strand
TTTATCGAATGGCGCGAACCGTGCGGCGATGTCGGCTTTAATCGCGCCGTAATCGTCGTCCAGCGTCAGATACGGTTTCCAGATGCTTTCATAGTCGGCTTTGTCCGAACCGGTAATTATCAGCGTTCCTTCATCGGGCTGCTTAAAGCGTATAAAGCGTCCGAAAGCGACGCCCTCGATGCCCCCGTCGGGCGAGGGGTCGAATCGGAAACACTGCCC
>DHAH01000050.1:7713-17438 GCA_002397345.1 Clostridiales bacterium UBA4959 | reverse complement strand
CGCACTTATTTATCCTATCTCATATTCCATCGTGCCGCTGATATCGGCGGCTAAGGCGGCAGGCGACAACGCGCGCGTTAAGCTGATCATGAACAGCACCATTAAAGTCGCGTCGCTTATCGCGCTGCCTTCTTCGCTGGGTATGTCTGTGCTGGCAGAGCCAATCCTCAAACTGCTGTTCAATGACGAATCAGCCGAACGCGTGGCGCCCCTGCTGTCAATTCTGGCGCTTTCTATATTCTTCATATCTATGCTCGCGGTTACAAACTCCATTTTGCAGGTGTTCCACCACGAGCGCAAACCGATAATTTCGATGCTCGCGGGCAGCATTATTAAAATCGCCGCCAGCTATACGCTCATCGGTATACCTGCCATCGGCATTTTCGGCGCGCCGATCAGCACCTTCCTGTGTTATTTTACAATTATGATGTTCAACTTCTATTTCGTCGCCCGTTATGTGGGCATGATACCCGACGTGAAGGCTATGCTCATCCGGCCGTTCATTTCCGCCGTATTCTGCGCGGGCGCCGCGCTTGCGGCGTACAAGCTGCTTTCGGTTGTCATACCGGCGTCGATTGCGACGATCTGCGCGATCGCGGTCGCGGGACTGGTTTACGGTGTGCTCATCTTCGTCATCGGAGCCATTACGCGCGATGATATTTTACTGCTGCCAAAGGGCGAGAAGTTGTGCGGGTTCTTCGAGCGTCTGCACCTGCTGAGGAGTTAACCTTTTTAAACCCATCATTAATATACATAACGCCGCCGCTCATTCGGGTTGATACCCGGATGAGCGGCGGCATTTTGTATTCTATATAATCCCAAATTTATTTCGGATTGTTCCTGAGTTCGTATCTTACTTTTTCTCCTACTTCCACCATTCTCAAATAATCAGCGGCGATACGCAGGTCTTTTACCGCTTCACTCGAAGGGCAGGGCGCGGGACGCTGCCCTGTTACCGCCAGCAGGAAATTTTTCGCCTGATTACGCATTGCGGAGACATTCGGCAGCATGGGAACCTTTATAAAGCTGTCCCAGCCTCTGTTTTCGTATATAGTGACCGTTCCCGCTAACTGCATGGCAAGGGGTGCGGCGAGGTCAATTTTTATCCAGCCTTTTTCAAAACAGACCATGGCGTGTTCCTGCCAGTCAACAGAAGTGCTGTAAGGTTCCAGCTCCAAAATACATTCGACGCCGCTTTCGCTTTCGGCTGAGAAAAAGTGCTTTCCCGCAGAAGTGAGCTGATAATCTTCGCCCAAAAGGTAACGCATGAGATTTACCTGATGTATATAATAATTTACAAACCAGATGGTTTTATTACGGGTAGATTCATCTATGCCTCTCGGAGCGGGTTCGGGTGGTACAAATCCGGGCGTTTCATTGGTCATGAACGGCATATCGGCGTCTTTCCTCCAGTTTCCGGGGGGCATCGACAGGCGGATATAGGTCATTTTACCCATCTCCCCGCTCTGTTTCCACTTCTTGATGATGTCCATTGCATATTCTACGGCGGGGTCGGAACGCTTATGGTTGCCCACCATATGTATTTTGCCTGTTTCTTTGGCGATCTGGACCAGTTTATCTCCGTTTTCAGGGAATACACAAAGCGGCTTTTCAGTCATAACGTGTTTTCCCGCGCGCAAGATATCGGGAACAAGCACGATATTATTCTCAAAATATTGTATACATACAACTGCGTCTATCTCTTTATCCGCAAGCAGTTCATGGTAATCCGCGGTCACCTTCGGGATACCGTAACGAGCGGCTATCTGCGTTGCCTGATTGATTTTTACGTCGCACACAGACACGATTTCGCACATATCGGGCAATTGCAAATAGTTATGCAAATGCGCAAGCTGTCCCATGTGTCCCAAACCGATAAATCCTAATTTTACCTTTTGCATGGATTTTAATCCCCTTTTATTTATTATTTTTTTTATTTCAATGTTAGCCGAGGTTTTCGAAGAGATACAGCCCTTCTTTGCCGGGCGCGACTATGTCGAGTCTGCCGTCACCGTTCATGTCGGCGATCCACATGTAGATACCCGCGCCCGAATGTTCGTCCGCGTCGCCGAAGTCGATGATATTGCGGATGAAAGTAGATTTTACGATTTTATAATAATACAGCCCCGCCGGATCGTTGTCGCCGAAGTCGTTGCCGCAGTGCGCGCGGTAGCGTTTGCCGGTGACAAGCTCAAGCTCGCCGTCGCCGTCGAGATCGGCAAGCCACATGTCGTGGTATTGCGCCGCCGCGCCGTCTATTATATGTTTTTCAAAGGTGCCGTCGGGCTTTTGCTCCAGCCAGAACAAGCCGTAGCCATGTCCGTTGCCGTAGATGATGTCGCACAATCCGTCGCCGTTTACGTCGTGCGCCAAAATCGGCACGCTCGCCGCGCAGTCGGTGTTATAGGCGGGTATAAACTCCCACGGCTCATACGGAGTGGTTTTCTGCTTTAAATAGCCGTTATTAAGTAAAATTTCGAGCTTGCCGTCGCCGTCTATGTCGCTCGCGCCCATGCCGTGCCCCGACGGGGATGTGCCTATGACATATTTTACGAGCTTGCCGCCCTCAAGCTTATAAAAGCACTGCGGCTCGCCGGGCGTGTTGGGCACGACCTCAACCGTGCCGCAGCCGTCGAGATCGTAGAAACGTATCGTTTCGATGCTGCCGCATTCGTCAAGCTCGTGCACTGTCCACGGTTCTGTCCCGTTATTTTCGCGCCAGCGTATGCGTTTGCCCCACCAGCCGCCGGTTATGACATCGAGCTTTCCGTCGCCGTTTACATCGAGGGGATAATCGCAGAAATCGTCGAAATATTCGCCTTGGGTCGGAACATCGCACATAAAATATTTCCGTTTGAAATCGGGGCCTTTATACCAATAACCGCCGCAGACTATGTCGATTATACCGTCGCCGTCGACGTCAAACGCCGAAGCCGCTTCGAATTTACCGCTGTCGATGAGTCGTTTTTTAAATTTCAACATGATGTAACCTCCTTAAAAATTTTACTCGATGCATAGTTTTTTAATACTCTGTAATTCATATGATACATCCGACGGCGTGAAAATAAAATGGAGAAAAACACGATACAAATAGATAAAAAACCGATTTTTTGCCACCTTAGTATTGATTTATCGCAAAATAAATGATATATTTAATTATAGAAAAAACAACACATAAATCGAGGTAACCGTGACAGACAATCTGATCAGCATCGGACGCATGGAGATGCCGACCTTCGCGTTCGGCGCGCATAGCCATGACCACTGGGAGGTTTCGTATTATTATTTCGGCTGCGGGACGAATACTGTCGGCGGCGTGGCGTATGAATTCTCGCCCGGCACGGTGATCTGCCAGCCGCCTCATATCTCGCACGAGGAACGCTCGGAGGCGGGTTATAAAAATTACTTTTTTACCGTAAAAAACTTCGTCCCGTCCGCTGACCGTTCATCACCGCTGGTGTTCCGCGACACCTCCGGCAGCGATCTGTTCAACATCACAAGGCAGCTTTACTACGAATGGCGCATACGCGGGCACGAACAGATCGCCGCGGCGCTGACCGACGCCGCGGTTGCGTATATTGCGGAACTGGGCCGCAGTCTGGCGGCTAAGAATCCATATGTGGAACAATTCGAGCACACGCTCGCGGCAAACATATCCAACCCCGGCTTCAACATAACCGAGGCGGCGTTAAAGCTGCCCTTTTCGATCAATCACTTCCGCTGCATTTTTACACGCGAAACAGGGGTGTCTCCCAAACGCTATCTCCAGCGCCTGCGCATCGAGCAGGCAATGTCGCTGCTCGCCGGCAGCTCGCTTTCAGTCGGCGATGTCGGACGCATGTGCGGGTTCTCCGACCAATACTATTTTTCACGCAGCTTCAAGGAGATAACCGGTCTGCCGCCGTCGCGCTACCGCGCGAAGCAAAGCGAATAATGTTATTTTTAACTTAAAAAGTCACAGCCAAAAGCAATGTGGTAATAATAGTCAATATACCCACAATCGACATCAGCTTTGCTCCAAGCAACACAAAGCTGTCATCCTGAAAAATATCAACCGGATTTTTCGGATTATACATAACCCAAAATTGGTCGTCGGTCTGATATTCATTAGCATTTTTGCTTTTTCCATATTGAACTTTATAATTATTTCCGTCAACCTCATATGATATTGTCGGGATATATAAATATTGTTTGCTTAAAAACTTTCTTTTTGTTTTCTTTTGAATTTCACAAACCTTACCCCTCACATACGATGAGCAGCGGCTTTCTTTTTTCTTTATATCAGCGAGAGGTATAAAAAAGCATAGCTCCAATAAAATGAATATGCCAACAATAACGGTCATAATATCTCTCCTTGTTATAAGATTTATTTTGATCGTACCACATATTGCCACATTTGTCAACACAATCATAACTGCCGGGAAGAAATACATCTCCCCGGCGGTTTTATATTATTTAAGCAATTCGTCTACTTCAAAATTTTCGAGATTCACAAAAGATTTCGCGTCCGAGGTGTTATAAGGCATGCCTTTACTGATACTGCGGCGCTCCATATAGCCGCCCATGCCCTCTAACAGCGTAAGCACTTCCCTTTCATCTGATTTGATATCGAACACATATATCCCGTGCGTCGCGCATTCGGGGTACATTTCAAGCAGCTCGGTTTTCGCGTTCTCAGTTGCGCATAAACCCGGATCTTTTAAGGTGTAATAAGCGCGTACTTTCTTCTCCGCTTCGGCGGAGGTCGGATATTTGACGGTGAAAATGCTTTCAAAAGTTCCCCTGTCAACCATATACGGCAGCAGCCCCATAGGTTTGCCGTTGATCTCGTATACGAGGGAATACGAGTCCTGCCATCCCTTAACTTCTTTCATCGCGATACGATTGAGCAGATCTGTTGCTTCTTTGTGAACGCTTACCTTTATGGATGTTATCTGGTCAGCCTGTTCTTTGGGCAGTCTCATCTCCTTCACATAATCCTGCCGCCCGTCGGTGACGAAATAATCCAGCAGCGCGGCATAAAGCAATTGATTTTCTATCTTGACATATTCGCCCGCGGGAGCTTCTTCAACCGGCGGGATATCCAAATCCGGGTTGGCGGATTTATCTGTTTTAATATCGATAAGTTCTATAACCCACGCGTCATAATCCCCCGTTTTGACGCTGTCGGAGATATCATCAAGCGGCTGTTCCTGACCGTTGACCGTAAAACTGTCGAGATTCCCGAACAGTTTCAAATCCGCCAGCGAGAAAGAACCGCCCGCAATCAAAGGGTCAAACAGCCCCGCCGCGTTCATGATGGAAACGAGTAATGCTGTTTCCCTTTCTGACCTGACCGGGTCAAGCACATACAAGTTTTCTTTTTCTACCATAGGATATAAATCCAAGAACTCTTTATAGCGTGTGGGCTGGGTGTTCCCGTTTTTATCTACAAACGACAAGCCGGTATTTCTCATTTCTTCACCGACAAGGCAGTGGAACGCGTCGAAAACCCTGGCATAGGTTACTTCTTTTGACACATTGCTTATACCAAGACTCTTCAGCGCGGGTTGGACGATATTCTCATATCTGTCTTTTGAAAAATATTCGGGCAGCACACCCAAACGCACGCCGTTGATTGATACATCCGCGAAGGTGGTTTCTTCACCGTTGCGGTCAGGCATTTTAACAAGCTCTACATTTACAGATGTTATTTCGTCCAGTTGTTCGTCGGTTACCTCGCCGCCAAAATATTCGCTGACGGCAAGCCCTATGACGGGGTTGACAAAACGCGATTTTTCGCCGTCCGCGGCTGAAACCGATATGGTCGGTACACCGCAGGAGGATAAAAACAGCACGTTTAACATCAGCGCTGACAATATAAAAACAGCCACGATGATAACGGATTTTTTATTATTTGACTTTTTCATGTTTATAAACCTCCGTTTAATAAAATTAAAGTCACGGCTTCCCTCAAGGAAGATTGCAGTATTGGTTAATTTACGTTCATCCGTTCTTTTTCCGCCGTATGAAGCAAGCATATCGAAGATCATACCCGCGTATGCCCCGCGCGTTTCCCGACCTGTTATGGCGAGAACGCGCTCGTCGCAGGACAGCTCACAGTCCTCGTACCGCAGACGGGAGAGGACGCCAAACAGCGGATTGAACCAGTGCAGGGCGCAGATAAACAGCGAAAACCCGGCGTACAGTACGTCCAGCCGTTTTACATGGATAAGCTCGTGGATGAATATCAGGCGCAATTCGCCCTCATTCCTGTTAATATCACAGCGAGGTATATAGACTACAGGTTTAAACAGTCCCGCGAGACAGGGCGATATGAGATGTCCGTCGTCCACTACGCGAAGCGCGACGTTTTGTTTTATACCCGCCTCGTCTCTACATTCATAGAACGTCAGGGTATGCTTCGGCTCGGTACAATGAGAGAACCGATACATCCGCCGCAGTGTCTTTTTATATGCCGCCGCGTTTTTAATGATGATAAAGACCACGCCCGCGATCCATATCGTAAACAGACCGGCGGAGATTTTTCCCGCGCAGGCTTTTAATGCTGTGAGCGCTTTATTTATTACGCTCTCGTTTTTGCGTACAGGCGTTATTATGACATCGGAAACTGTTTTTTGCAGTATGCCGCCGTCAATTTGACGCGAGACGCGAGGGATATAGGATATGTCGGGTATACCGTCCAATGCAATGTCGGTATACAGCGGATACGCGGCGGCGGTTTCCGCCGGCTTTGTGATGACCGGCAATTTTATCCGCAGCGGCAGTATCGCCAACAGCAGGACAGGCAGCCACAGATAATATTTTACGCGTCCCGAAGCGTCTTTGAACACGGTGCGCCGCAGGATTAACAGAAACGCGATGGTTATCACGCTGCACAGAGATAACAGCGCGAGGGTGTATGCCGTATAGAAAGTAAAATTATACATAGCATTCCCTCTCGTTTTACGGGTTTTTGTCCGGGCGGAATTCTGCCATCCAGTCCCGCAGTTCCGCTATTTCTTCTTCGCTGAGCTTTTTGCTTTTAAACAATGCCATGATAAGGTTCTTCGGGCTGTCTTTGTACATCGAGGATATGAAGTGGTCGGTCGCCTCGTTTTTGTATTCTTCCTCCCGCACAAGCGGAATATAATAATTTGTGCGCCCTGACTTATCGATGGATATGAAGCCCTTGTCTTTCAGCCGTGTTATCAGGGTCAAAACGGTAGTCAGACTGCGCCCCGCGATTTGCTCCGGGTAACGCAGCATCAGGTCGCCCGCCGTAATGTTTTCCGCGCCGTTCCGTTTCATGTCCCAGATAAGCTGCATTATAAGCAGCTCGGTTTCAGACAGCCGTGTCTTTTTTTGGCCCAATCGTATCACCTCCGAAAAAATATTGAGTTGATGCATCTCTCTGGTAACAGTATACTCCGTTGTTCTACATTTGTCAAGTAGTGTTTTAAAAATAAAACCGCCGAGAAGCGGTTTTATTTTTAGTGTTTATTTTTTTACGAAGAACGCTTCCCACACTGCGATGACAAAGCCCGCGACGCACATAAGGCAAAATATCATGAGGAGCGGCGTTTTTTAGCACTGTTAACCTTTTGTTAACGATGTGTTAATTGAGTTTTTTTACCTATTTAATTTTCTTTTCGGTTATCCCGTCGGTTTCGTTATAAGCGAGCAGCAAGCCGCCCGCTTCGTCCTCTGGTTTTATATGTACAACATATTCGCCGTCGAGCCGTCCGTCGGGCAGGTCAACCCCGCGCGAGAGCAAAAATTCCGATATCTGCGCCGTATATCTGTGTTGTATTGCGTTCCGGTTTTCCTCGCTGCGTGGCAAGTCAATACGCAGGGTCGCACCGCGCCCGATATTGCGCGTACCGTTAACGCGCTTATGCAACAACATACCGGCGAAATCGCTTTTGTTAAACTTATCACCGTCCAGCGCCGTCAGCTCCGCGACGTCGACGGCGATAAGCAGACCGCCCGCATTAACAAACTTTTTAATCTTACGCAGCGTTTCGTTTCTGTAAACACCTCCAGCGATCAAAAACAGCGCCCTGACACCTCCAAGCGCGCCGTCCGCGGCCGATATATCGCCTATACAAGCGAAATCGGCGAAGTCGCGCAATGCCGCCATGAACCGGCGCGTATAATCGTGTATCGAGGGGTCAAAAATCGCGGGTAGATCGGGATATAATACCGCTATCTCACGTTTCGGTGTGCCGCGTCTTAGAAATTGAAGGTTATTCGACAACGCCTTCATGCCGTCGCTGTAATTTTCGGTATGAGCGGCTCCCGCGCGGATCGTCGGATTATTTATTTGCAGCTCGCTCGCACCCGACGCCGCCGCGATATGAACGAGCGCCGCCGCCTGCTTCTCCGATTTCGGAAACGCTCCGCACAGCGCAATCTCCGTACCGTAAAAAGTGCCCGCCGACACCGCCAGGATTATACCGTTTATATCGGCGGGAGTCAGACAGCCGGCACCCTTCACGATGACGCCCGCGCCGTATTCGGCTGCGATTTTACACTGTTCCTCTTGTTCAGCCGTCATCCAGCTCTCGCATTGACCGCCAACCTGCAGCCATAACTTCGCGCCGGGAAAATATCTTTTCGCAAGCTTCAGCCCCGCGGCGCAATATTCTGTTTTTGACGCTCGGTACCAATCTATAAAATCGATCAGCCTGCGCATTTCCTCCGGCGACGCACAGCGTATCCGTCCCGCGGCGGTAGGTTCATCAACGCGGAAATCAAGCGGCGTAGTGAACACCGGCGGATAGCAGATTTTATTAAAATCGATGAACGATTCGCCCCACGCGGTGTTAAGGTTGTTTATATCACCGTATTTTTTAACCATTGTGGATTTAAAATCTTCGCGCGCAAACGAATCGCCGCACCAATAGCCCGCGTGAACGTGACAACAATCGGATTTATCCGCCGCTATGATACCGCCGTCATTCGATATCTCCGATCCTGATACGCTGCACACATCCAGCGTCAATTCTTCTACTTGACCATATCTGCTCTGATGCTCTGCAGCGGCGGCGAAAAAGCGTTCGATATGGCGAAAAAAACGCTTGTCCCATATTGACTGTCTGCAAGTCGTCATGCCGTGTTCAAGACAAAAGGCGGGATAATAGTCGCGCGATTGGCGGAACCAGTTCGGCAGCGAATATGCCGGACCGGCGATAAAACAGGGCCGCCATCTCAGCCCCGCGCCGCGCGCATGGGTATACAATCTGTCCCACTCGGAAAAATCCCACTCTCCCCTGCCCTTTTTTTCGCATGACGCCCATGTCACGGGCTGCTCTACGCATCCAAAGCCAAGCTCCGCAAGCCGCCGCAGATCGGTATCGGATCCGGGATCAATCACAGCACACAGCATAGCTTTGTCGGCGGTTGTCGATGCGCCAACGGGCAGCTCGGGTTCGCAAACGGCGCTCCTGACGACCGGCGTTCCATTGCCCCGGAGCGGTGATAAAACCGGATCTGCCGAGCGGTCGCCGGCAAGCAGACGCTCGGCGTCAGCGGCATCGATGGCGCAGCGGAACCCGCAAAAGTTCGAAGCCGCTCCGTGTTCCGCCCGGCGGCGGCGCGAGATGCGCAGGTCGCGTATCGTCGAGTGATAACAGCCGCCGCGCTGCACGGCGATATTATTTATAATGCCGTCCGGGGCGGATTTACCGAATTCTGTATCGCTGTAGTCATAATAATGACCACCCGTCCACTCCCATACATTA
>DHAH01000050.1:718-7607 GCA_002397345.1 Clostridiales bacterium UBA4959 | reverse complement strand
CGCCCCCGTCCACTCCCATACATTGCCCGCCATATCGTATAAACCGAAGTGGTTGGGCAGGTAGGTCTTGACCGGTGAAGCGTGTTTATAACCGTCGTTGAAATACGGGTTCCGCCATTCGTAATCGGAGCAGCTATCGGCGAAATTGGCGTATTTGTTCGCTTCATATTCATTTGTGCCCCACGGATAAGCGGCGCCGCGCGCTCCGCCAGAAGCGGCGTATTCCCACTCAGCCTCGCTGGGTAAACGTTTGCCCGCCCAGCGGGCGTAGGCGATTGCGTCGAGCCTGCTCACCCTGACAACCGGGGAGTTTGGGCAATCGAGAAAATAATTGTCGTATTCCTCCCATTCGGGCGAAAGCGGATATGGTTTACCCGTCGCATCGCAGAAAGCGCGGTATTCGGCGTTGGTAACAGGCGCTTCGTCAATATAAAAATCATGGATTTTAACCGTGTGGGGGGGCGCTTCTTCCGGATAGCCGTCATCCGCGCCCACACGATATATCGCTGCGGGAATATATCGCATTGTCTTGTCCGCAAGGATTATTGGATCTCTTATAATGTCATTCTCCCCCTATAAATATAAAATAAGTAAATACCGCGGGAGATGGGTGATCGCCCCTACATAATGCGTTTACCGCACATTGTAGGGGCGACCACCCGTAGCTTGTTTTAAAATATTATTTTATACCGTGCGCCGCCAATTTTTCGCGCAGGAAATCCGCCGCCATGCGAACATCGGCTTCAGGATTGCCGCCGACCTCACGTTCGATGGTTAAAAAGCCGTTGAACCCGGTCGATGCGAGCGCGGGCAGATATTCATCAAAGTTGACGTTGCCGCTTCCGAGCGGCAGTTCCTCCCAGCCTTCGCAGTTGCCGACCATGACGCCGTCCTTGGCGTGGGTATGTACGATATATTTCCCCAGTACCTTTACCGCTTCGGAGGCGATGTCGCCGACACACATTACAAGGTTCGCGGGGTCAAAGTTTACGCGCACGCCCTGTGCGCCGAGGCTGTCTAAAAAGTCGCGCAGCACAACCGCTTTTTCCGGCCCGGTTTCAACCGCAAAGGTCGCGCCGATAGAATCTCCGTATTCAGCCAGCTCGCGGCAGGCGGCGCGCATGATCTCTTTGGTTTTGCACTCATCCTCGGGTACGACCCCGATATGCGTGGTGACTATCGAGCAGCCCAACTTTTTAGATAAGTCGAGTACGCGTTTCGATTTGTCGATCAGTTCGGGATTACGGTCGGGGTCTGTGAATCCATGGCCGAAATCGCCGCACAGCGCGGAAAATACCAGTCCGTGACCGGTTACAATATCGAGCAGTTCGCGCGCCTGCGCGTCTGTCATATTATAATCGTCCGTTGCATATTTTTGTATGCCCTGCGCGCCTAAATCAGCGGCGATGCGGACACCCTCCTTGAAATCGCGGCGGAAACTTTCCACCATGACGCCAATTTTCATTATTAAAATACCTCCGAAATATTGTTTTTAATAGCGGGGGGCAAGCACCCACCCTGCGGTTTATACTTATTATACTTAATTTTTTCCACTTTGTCTATAGACAAATTCTTATTTTTATTATATAATATTAACTAATCACAAATATTATTAATAAGATATAACTTGAACAACCGGTTTTAATATGGTAAAACTTTTTGTTCAAATAGGGAGTTTTGTGCTTCGCACCCGCGTCAGAAATTAAAAGGATGGTTATAATAATATGGCGTCACCTTTACCGGCGATAAGTGAAAAAAAGGCGTTCATCATCGATATGGACGGAGTTATATACCACGGAAACAAATTGCTTCCGCATGTACCCGCGTTTGTGGACTGGCTTGTGGATAATAACAAGCAGTTTTTATTTTTAACCAACAGCAGCGAGCGCGCGCCCCGCGAGCTGTGCCACAAGCTCAGCCGCATGGGACTGTCAATCAGTGAGGAGCATTTTTACACCAGCGCGCTTGCCACGGCGTCATTTTTGTCCAACCAGTGCCCGGGCGGAAGCGTTTATGTCATCGGAGAACCGGGGCTTGTCAACGCGCTTTACGACGCCGGATTGAGCATGAACGATTATAACCCCGATTATGTGGTGTTCGGCGAAACGCGCTCGCTGTCCTATGAAAAGATCGAGAGGGCTGTCAAACTTGTGCAGCGCGGCGCTAAACTGATCGGCACAAACACCGACCTCACCGCGCCGTCGGAGAACGGTATCATCCCCGCCTGCCGCGCCCTGATTTCACCCATCGAGATGACAACAGGCAAAAGCGCCTATTACATCGGGAAACCCAACCCGCTCATCATGCGCCACGCTATTAAAAAGCTCGGCTGTCATCACGCTGAGGTTGCCATCATCGGCGACCGCATGGACACCGACATTGTCGCAGGTATCGAAAGTGAGCTTGATACCATACTCGTTCTTTCCGGCGTCACCACTCTCGATACGATCAATCTTTTCCCATATCGACCCACATATATTTACCCGCATGTAGGCGCCATCATCGGCGAGGAATGAATAAAGAGCGGTATTTACGCGTATATTGGGAGCTTTGTCACCTGCTTAATAATAATTTAAGACTTTATGTACTTCTATATTAATATTTTTTATGGTACAATCAGTCACAGTAAAAATGAAGGCGCGCGCGGACATTAACGTACATAAAACTTGAAATGCCGGCAGGAGATTTTTTCTGCTGTGATGTGATAAACAATATGGAAACATTAAAGTTGATAAATTATTTGATATTCGTTATATTATTTTTTTGCTACGCCTATCAGTTCTTATATGTGCCCGTTCCTATCGTAGCGCGCCTGCGAAAGCTGCTGCCCCATAAAAAGCACGGCAAAGAACGACCTGTCGAGCTGCGCAGATATGCTGTGATGAGCTGCGCGCGCAACGAAGAATCTGTCATCGGCGAGCTTATCGACAGTATCGGTATGCAGACCTATCCCGCGGAGCTTATCACGCGGTTTGTGCTTGCCGATAACTGCACCGATAAAACCGCCGAGGTCGCGCGTGAACACGGCGCCGTCGTATACGAGCGGTTTAACATGGAGAAAGTGGGCAAAGGTTACGCGCTCGACGAGCTGCTTGCGCACATTCGCGAAGATTACGGCGATATTTTCGACGGTTATATCGTGTTCGACTCTGATAATCTGCTTAAACCCGATTATATTGAGCAGATGAACAAGACCGCCTGCGACGGATATGACATCGTCACCAGCTACCGCAATTCCAAAAATTACGGCGATAACTGGATTTCCGCCGGGTACGGGCTGTATTTCCTGCGCGACTCGCGTTATCTCAACCATTCGCGGACTCTGCTGGGCACAAGCTGTGTGGTTTCCGGCACGGGCTTCTTATTCAGCCGCAGGATCCTTAATAAAAACGGCGGCTGGCCTTACCACATGCTCAGCGAAGATATAGAATTCACCGCCGATCAGGTTTTGGACGGCGAGGAGATCGGTTTCTGCCCCGACGCCGAATTTTTTGACGAACAGCCGATAAAATTTTCCCAATCGTGGCGGCAGCGGATGCGTTGGGCGAAGGGATATCTGCAAATGTTCCGGCAATACGGCGGCAGGTTGTTCTGCGGTATGCTGCGCGGGAATTTCATCTGCTACGATATGACGATGTCAACCATGCCCGCGCTGCTGCTCTCGGTGGTCGGTGTAGTCGCCAACGTATTAATCGCGGTGCTTGGCGTGCTGCGGGGCGATAATATTATGATCGCCATCACTTCTATTCTTCAAAACTTCGCCAGCGCCTACCTGACGTTGTTTGTTATGGGGCTTATCACAACCATTACCGAATGGCGGCACATACGGGCAAGAGTATTCAAAAAAATATTATACATGTTTACTTTCCCCTTCTTTATGTTCACGTATATCCCGATCTCGTTCTTCGCGATTTTCACAAAAGTAACCTGGAAACCCATCGAGCACCACGTTGTCGGACGCTCGCACAAGCTGCTCCGCTCACGCAATGACAGCTAATGCGGGGGGTACGAGGGTACGGGGGTACGGTCGCTTTTGAAAAAGCTCCGCAAAACTTTTTAATAATAAAAATGTTTTATACAAGCTTATTGATTTCAAAAAAATTTTTCCCATAAGGACTACTCGTAAAAATAGGGGTCTGGTGGTGCTATGGCGCCCACCAGACCCCTTTAATAAAAAGTTTTGCGGAGCTTTTCAATTCCCAGCTATGCTGAGAATTGAAAAGCGACCGTACCTTCGTTCTTTTTCACTTTATCCCGCGTTCTTTTCCAGCGATTTGAGTATGGTTTCAAGCGACTTTTCCCATGACTTTTGCGATTTCGCGACGTGTGTAGCCACGCCTACGCCCGTCTTGGTACGCGAACGGAAGAAGTTATTGAACCCTGTCGCCGTATACTGGAATCCAAAATCGGAAACTATATTCTTTCTGATGAGGTCGATCATTTCCGCCGATTTTTCGTCGCGTGTATATTTGTTTTTAAGCGCAACGTCAAGATAAACGGGCGTGAGGCTCTTATAACTTTCAGCAGCAAGACCCTCCAGGACCGCGCAGACGGCGATGGCGGCATCGTCATTCACAGTTTTTGGTATCCCTATAATCGTTGTGCCGTCGTGCAGCGTCGTCAGATAGGTTTCCTGTGTTTCGTCAAGTTTCGGCGCGGGTATTATGGCGAAATCCTCTTTCATATCGCGCAGATAGGTCGAGCCGTGCGCAAGACGTCCGACGGTGAACATCGCGTGGAGATTGCCGAACATTGTAAACATTGTTTTGCAGTCGTCGGAGGGTGCGCAAAACGAACCCGGTCCCCAGCACAGCGCTGAAAGCTTTTCAGCGAATTTAACCGCTGTATCAAGTCCCTTATCAGTGATTGTTATAAACGGCACGCCTTCTGTGTCAAACTCGGTGAACCTGACGCCCGCCGCTATTGACATGCCGTCGATGTCGTCTTCAGTGGTGAACACATATCCGCAGAAGTCGTCTTTATCAACCTTGGAGTTGCCGTTAAGGTCGCTATATGAAGCGGCGGCGTATTCAGCCATCTTATCAAGCGTCCAGCCGCCGTCAAGCACAAGCTGGTACAGATCGACTTCCGAGAATCTGTCCTTCCACTGGTCGTGGTTAACGAAAGTGGCGTATATGCCGTTTGTGTAGTTAAGTACAATATCACCGGTCAGCCAATATATGTAGTTTTTATATGCCATCGCGTCGATAAACTTTTTACCCCAATAGGGTTGTGACATATCTATGTTCGGCATATTCGCGAGGTTGCGCATGTGTCCGTCGGACGCCAGCGAAATGGACCAATAACCATAACCCGCGTATAAATCGAAATCGTCGCTGTTAGCGGTGACGCTCTTAACCAATTTATCTTTAACAACGCCCCAGCCGGTGTCAAAAACAGGTTCTACCGTATAATTTAAGCGCTCCTCGATTTTCAAGTTGCGGTTATACACGGCGGTGTCAACGACGTCAATCGCTTCCTCCACCGATTTAAACGAGCTTTCGTCGCTGGACAAAAGCCGTATCTTCCTGCCGTCGAGGTTTGTATCAGCCGGCAGATTGTCGAGATATTCTTTTTCAACTTCAGGAGCGGTTGATGTATCCGAGCCCGCGGCGTCGCTCTTATTATCCGCGCACGAAATCGCGGCGGAAAAGGTGAACGCAAGAAGGAGCAGCCAGACAAGGGTACGCATGATTGATTTGCCCATAATAAGTTCCTCTCATCATAGTGTTTTTATAATATTACTTATCTGTTGATTATTATAATATATTTAAATAAAAATTGCAAGATTATTATTAAATTTCTGTTAGATTTTTATTGTAATTACATTCATAATCAATAATGAAAGAAAAAAAGCACGCCCGCACTTTTTTTCGCGCAGGCGTGCTTTTCACTATTATTTACCGGGGTTGATTTTGGCTCTGCTGTTGGCGGTGTTGCTCTGCGCCGCGGGAATAGAGGCGGTTTCACTGCGTTTTTCTTTTGCCTGTTTGTTTTCTGTTACGCTGTTGTCGCGAACCTCGGGTCGTTTCATGCCTTTTTTAGCCATAAATATGACCACGCTCCTTCGTTGCGCGAAGCAGTAATAAAGTGATTCGTATTACGCGTTTCGCGCTTTGTTTTTATTATTGATGATTTTTAAGACCTATACTTAAATTCGATTATAAACTTGGTAAAAATCCGCGCCAAAAGTTTGAATATATGGGTTTTGACGCGGATTTTAATCCTTGTATTTATCGAATTTTAGTATTAATCACCTTGGAGATAGTTTTGCCAATTTTATCATACATTTATTCATAGTTATAAATTATTTTTTATTTGTGAAAATATTTATATCGCTTGCAATATGCTGCGCTTTGATGTAAAATATGTCTGTTAAATATACTGTCAGAAGGAGAACATTGCAATGGATAAGGTTCGTTTCGGTGTTATCGGCATCGGTAATATGGGTACTGGTCATGTCGGCTGGCTTGGGGGCGGCGAAATCGAGGGCGCGACGCTCACAGCGGTATGCGACATCAAGCCATCGCGGCTCGATTGGGTGCGCGCCAACGTAAAAGGCGAGGTCGCTTTTTTCGATGATTACACTGCGCTGCTTGACAGCGGGCTGTGCGACGCCGTCATTATCGCCACTCCGCATTATTATCATCCTATAATCGGAATCGAGGCATTCAAGCGCGGGGTTGCGGTCATCTCTGAAAAACCTGTCGGTGTTTATACTAAAAAAGTACGCGAATTTATCGCCGCTGCCGATGCGAGCGGGCTTCCTTTCGGCGTGATGTACAACCAGCGCACTAATCCGCAATACGCGAAGATGCGCGAACTGGTGCGCTCGGGCGCGCTGGGGCAGCTCAAACGCTGCATATGGATCATCACCGACTGGTACCGC
>DHAH01000050.1:445-587 GCA_002397345.1 Clostridiales bacterium UBA4959 | reverse complement strand
GGATCATCACCGACTGGTACCGCACACAGGCATATTACGACAGCGGCTCGTGGCGCGCCACCTGGGCGGGTGAGGGCGGCGGCGTACTGCTTAACCAGTCGCCGCACAACCTCGATCTGTGGCAGTGGATATTCGGAATGCC
>DHAH01000050.1:0-136 GCA_002397345.1 Clostridiales bacterium UBA4959 | reverse complement strand
GAGGTCGAGGACGACGTGACCGCTTATGCCGAGTATGAAAACGGCGCGACAGGCGCGTTCATTACCACCACCGGCGAATATCCCGGCACAAACCGGCTGGAGATCACCGGCAGTCTGGGCAAGCTGGTGTATGAGG
>DHAH01000035.1:17993-18202 GCA_002397345.1 Clostridiales bacterium UBA4959 | reverse complement strand
ATTTCCATTGACGGTTCCACCGGTAATATATACGAAGGTATCATCCCGACTATCGACGCTTCTATCGGCGGCGAATTCGGCAGAATTATGTCCTGGGCGGACAAGTTCCGTAAACTTAAAGTCCGCACCAATGCAGATACGCCGACTGACGCCAAAAAAGCCCGTGAACTGGGTGCCGAAGGTATCGGTCTGTGCCGTACCGAGCACAT
>DHAH01000035.1:9932-17841 GCA_002397345.1 Clostridiales bacterium UBA4959 | reverse complement strand
TGCCGCACCGAGCATATGTTCTTTGAAGCCGACCGCATCGCCGCTATCCGCGAGATGATCTGCTCCGACACAGTCGAGCAGCGCGAAGCCGCTCTGGCAAAGATCCTGCCCATGCAGCAGAGCGACTTTGAGAAGCTCTACGAAGCGCTTGAGGGCAACCCTGTTACCATCCGCTTCCTCGATCCGCCGCTCCACGAGTTTGTACCCACCGAAGAAAAGGACATTGAGCTGCTTGCAAAGACACAGGGCAAAACGGTCGCCGAGATTAAAGATATAATCGCTTCACTGCATGAATTCAACCCGATGATGGGTCACCGCGGCTGCCGTCTGGCTGTCACCTATCCCGAGATCGCGGTCATGCAGACCCGTGCGGTAATCCGTGCGGCGATCGACGTGAAAAAGGCGCATCCGAATTGGAATATCGAACCCGAGATAATGATCCCGCTGATTGGCGAAATCAAAGAGCTGAAGTATGTCAAGGACGTGGTCGTCAAGACCGCGGACGAGGAAATCAAGTCTGCCGGCTCTGACCTGCACTACAAGGTTGGCACGATGATAGAGATCCCGCGTGCCGCGCTGACCGCGGACGAGATCGCAAAGGAAGCCGAGTTCTTCTCGTTTGGTACAAACGACCTGACCCAGATGACCTTCGGGTTCAGCCGCGACGACGCCGGCAAGTTCCTTGGCGCTTATTACGACAAGAAGATATACGAGTCCGATCCCTTTGCTCGTCTGGACCAGACCGGCGTGGGCAAGCTGGTTAAGATGGCGTGCGAGCTGGGCAGAGCTACGCGCCCCGACATCAAGCTGGGTATCTGCGGCGAACATGGCGGCGACCCGTCGTCCGTCGAGTTCTGCCACAAGGTTGGACTGTCCTATGTGTCCTGCTCGCCCTTCCGTGTACCGATAGCCCGTCTCGCCGCCGCGCAGGCTGCTATCCGCAACGCGTAAGCTTACGGGAGAACGGGAAACGGGAAGAAATGCTGGGGGACTTTTTTCGAAAAGTCCCCCGGGCCCCCAAGAATATGCAGCTTGATTTGTTGTTCCCTGTCAAACATAAATAAAAAAATGCCGCGGGAGCAAATACACTCCCGCGCTATTTTTACGCGAACCAGTCGGCATCGTTTTTTTCCCTCACCATGGGTATAATAAGCAGGTTCTTGTTATTGTCCACACAGGCAAGCGCAATATCGTCCGGGCGGTTATAGCCCTGCGCGGATAATTCGCGGTTCAGCCATTTTTCCTCCACACCCGCAAGCCCCAGCTTGTCATATAAAATCTTGCCGTCGAGAATAACGTTGATCTGCGAGCGTTCCACGGGTGGGTCCTGACCGTTGTCATTCGGCGTGAGGGGTCGGAATTTCGATTTTGGCAGAATGCTCACCGTTCCGTTATATTCGAGGATGGCGGTTTCGATTTGCGCCAGGTCGAAATAGCCCTGCGAGCGGCACATTGTAATGAAATCGTTTATCTCCAGATGAGAGGCGGCAAGGTTGGCGCGATATATCCTGCCCCGGTCCATAATGACAACCGCCGTGCCGTTTAATAATTTGCGCAGCTTTCGTGATTTTATTGTTACCGTACTAACGGCGAAAGCGGCAAGCCCGTAAATAATCATCGCGGTCAGCGGCTGAGCGGGATTTTCAAGATCGGTCGCAAACTCCGCGGCGATCGAGCCGACCGTAATACCGACCATGTAGTCAAAAAGGCTGAGCTGGTTGATCTGCTTTTCGCCCATGAGCTTGGCGAGTAAAAACATAACGATGATAGAAACTATCGAAGTTAATATCACCTTTAAAATTTCAATAAAAATAAAACGTCACCCCGCAAGTATTATTTGCAGGGTGCGTTTTTTTATTCGCAGGACGTGCGTGGTTTTGGGAGTACAGGTCAAGCTTGCCTGACCCTGCATATCTCCCCGTTTCCCTTCAATCTCAGTTTGCGGTCTTAACTTCAGTTCCGGCAAACAGGCAGTTGGCGTTGATGTAAACGGTGTGCACGGCGGCAGGGTCGGGCGAAGTGCGGTCGGTTATCTTTCCGAAAAGCGGGCCCGCCGACGGCTGCATCTTAACATAGGGCGGCAGGATGATAGTCGCGCCGGCGAAAATGTTGGTTACATCGATAACTACATCTTTGTTTATAATCGCGTCGGACAGATCGAGCGTCAGCCCGCCGAAGGTAGTGGAAATCTCGGCTCCATGCAGTTCGAAGCGCCCGAACTTTATTTCGCGGCTGTTAAAAAAACAGTTATAGATCGGGATGTAATATGCGCCGCCGTCTTCTGCTTTAACAACACGGCGGTATTTGAACAGCTTGCTTTTAAAGATTATGGACAGACCGATGATAACCATCGCCAGAGGAATAAGCAGCGACCATAAAAATTTGAATTGATTCTGCCGTGTGACGATCAGAAATACGCCGATCAATACGCCGATCAGGTTGGGCAGATTCACGCCACTGTTAACCATCGCCGTGAAGCACGGTACGATTATAAACAGCGTCCACCAGCCCGGGAAAAAAAGCGTAAATCTGCTCCACCAGCCCGCTACATTGCCCACATACCCTATACCGACGGCGATAAAAACCAGCCCTACGATAAGCGGCCCGTAATTACGTTTCATTGCTATTACCTCCGAAAATTATAATACCGTCGGCATTCCGACATGGTTTTATTTATAACACTCCATTTAGGTCAATATGCTAAATTGACCATAACCCAAGCGCGGGGTTGTCGATATAAAATATCTCTTCGCCATTATTTGTTGTGTTCCAGCCGTTATGCAGTGTTTCCGGATTATACATGCCCGTTGCCTCATTATAATCCATCCAACCGAACCCCACACTCTCGATTTCCCTACGCGGCATCTTCGGCGCTGCGTAAACGACCTCGAAACGCCCCTCCGACGAGCCGTGGATTAAATGAGCGGCGGCACTCAGGTTTTCACGCAAATCCGACTCGGATTCCGCAAGCGCAAAAATTCTATCGCGTCCCATATAGCCGTATTTGCGGATCAATCGGTCGCATTCGCTGTCCTCGCCGAAACGCTCGATGCCGGGCGCGAGTATGATAAGCCGCCCGTTATCTGCAATAGCGAGCCGTGTGCGGTAGATTGCCTTGTTTCCCAGCCAGGTGCTGTGAAATTCCGACGGGTCAAGCCTGCAAACCACGGTTTTCGGCGCTTTGTCGAGCCGGATGATGTTCAATTCACTCGACAGCGCCGCGGCTTTTTCAAATATTTCGCGCCCCCGCCCGATGAACAGGCCCTCCAGTGTCACACCGCCGAACCAATCACCGCCGCCCTCCTCGCCGCGCGTAACGACGGTGAGAGCGTATAATACCGGCAGTTTCGATAAAAAGTGTTCCTCCGCGTAATCGAATACGGCGCGCACGGGTGTATCGGCGCGTCCCATAATGCGCTCCATGCCATACGCCGCGCCGAGTATGTGGGACGCCGAAATCATAGCGCTGCCGCCGCAGCCGACGAAGATATTCTTTGAATAATTCGCCATACCGGCGACCTCGTGGGGTACGACCTGACCAAGGGACACGATTAAATCGTATTCGCCCTCTATAATACGCCTGTTGACTTCGACGGGAATCGGCTTTTTATACAGCCCCTCTGAAACCGACGCGACGAATTCCGCCGGAACTTCCCCCAGTTTTGTGACATCGCGCCGCCAGTCATGTGTTATCAGTTTTTCAAACGCTATCACACCGCCGAAAAATGCGTCCGACTGCCCGCGTGTCATGGGCGCGTGTGTGCCCAGCGCCGGCATGACGTCGACATGCGCTCCTCCGCGGGTTAAAATGCTGTAATACATGGCGCACAGTTCGCCCGCGCAGGAGTGCAGCCGTGTAAAATCAGGCGGTAGCAATAATGCCCGACGGATTTTTTTATTCCCTAAAGAGTTTTCCACAAGTCTTTGGGCTTCTTTGTGGGATGTTCCCCGTTTTAAGCATTCCATATCACGTTATGCGGAAAGTTTTACGGTGACAATAAAGCCTTGCGAATTGTCGCCCGAGATGTCATACGTCAGGTTTTCCGGAACCGCGACATCGGTGGAATCGGCTGCGGACGCGGGCTGATAATAAATCTCGTATTTTTCGCCCGCGGAAGTGGTTACAAGCAGGTGTTCGCCGTCGTAGGGGTGCATGCGCAGTGTATCGATATATTCTTCAAGGCACAGCCCGAGTTTTTTAATGGTTTCGGCGTGCGCCACTCCGACATAGCGGAAGTGCCACGTTTCGCCCGTCACTTTGGTAATATCCGCTTTGTTTTCGGGAAAACGCTGTACAAAGCCGTATTTAACGCAGTTTTCCAAGAACCAGTCGGAATATCCCGCAATTCCGTCGAGCTCATACGATTTGCCTTCGTCGGTATAAATGCCGAGATCAAAGCACATACCGGTGTGGTGCTCGGAGCTGCCCGGCTGGGCGAGGTATTTTTTAGCGTTTTCTTCACCGTAGGCTTTCGCGCGCGCGTCATACAGCGCCTGCTGGTCGGCAAGACTGCGGTAGGCGGCGCGTACGAACATATCGTGGTTATTCGACGCCTTTGCGTAATCCGCCGCCATGGCGTTGAGCGCGTCGAGCGTCTTTACATTTACCTCAAGCTGCGAAGTGGAAAGCTTATATGAGGTGTTTTTCTTGCCGTATATAGTGACCGTGTTCTTTTTATCGGGAAATGTATAAGCGTTCTGATAATTTACCAGTATTAAATCTCCCGTATGGACGGCGGTGTTTGCCACAGGAACGGTTTTATAGCCTGTGACGGTCTTCACCGGCGCGTCTGTTTCCGGCGCTCCTGTGATATCCGCGCTCCCCTGTGTCTGCGCCGACGTGCCGTCGCCGCCGGTCGTTTCGGGTTTATTCGCGGTGTCGGGAACAGTGACATCGCCGGTGGCGGGCGTACCCGTACCGGGCGCTTTTGTACCCTCCGCGCCGAACGGGAGGTCCATTTTATCGGTGAGCAGCATGAAAAGCAGCACGATCGCAACTATAACTATAACCGTCATAATTACTGCCGCGATGACAGGACCGGCAAAACTCCGCCGTTTCACCCGCCGTATGGCAGGGCGGTTTTGAGGGGAGTTATATCTGCCCTGATTTGGGTCATACCCGCCGCCGGGGCGCTTATTTCCATTGTTGTTCATAAAACGCGAGCTCCCTCCTGAATTTAATACCGCTGGTTATCATCACGGCGCTTTACTCTATGTTCCTGTAGTTGGAGGTGTTTTCGGACAGCCCAAGTATATAATCGATCTCCGCTTTGCGCTCCGCGATAAGCGCGTCAACCTCCGCTAAAACCTCCGGACCGAATTTATCGCCCTCCGAGGGGTCAAACTTTTTCGCAATATCGGGGTCAAACGAAGCTTTGTATTTGCGGTCGGTATAGATCGCCTGCATGATGTCTGTGCCGATTATATTGTCGCGGCGCTCGCACATGAACATATTGGTTCTGCCCGCCAGCAGCAGATCGACCGCGGCAACGCCCATCTTTGCCGCGGTAACGCGGTCGCGCAGCGACGGCGAGCCCCCCCGCACCACATGGGCGAAACGCGCAAATTTGGTTTCTATCGCTTTTTCGTGATGTCCCGTGCCCGTGACAGCTTCGATTTTTTTCGCGAACTCCTCGGCGTTAAGATTCGCGCCTTCGCTGACAACAACGATGAAATTGCGCTTTCCTGCCTCGCGGCACTGGATAAGCTTCTTTATCGCCGCATCCTCATCAAAGGGGCGTTCTTTTACGGCGACGGCTGTGGCGCCGACGGCGACAGCGGAGTATAAAGCGATATAACCCGCGTTGCGGCCCATAACCTCGACGACGTTGCAGCGCGCGTGGCTCTCGCAGGTATCGCGCAGCTTGTCGATAAGTCCCATGGTAGTGTTCATCGCGGTATCATAGCCTATGGAATAGTCTGAGGCGGTGATGTCGTTGTCTATCGTACCGGGTATACCGATACAGGGGATGCCGAACATTGTCGACAGGTCATACGCGCCCCGGAAGGTGCCGTCTCCGCCGATAGTGATAAGTCCGTCTATGCCCAGCTCGCGGCAGATGTTTGCCGCCTGCTCGACGCCTGCCCGCTCTCTGAACTCTGTGCAGCGCGCGGAATACAATATCGTGCCGCCCTCGTCAATAATATTGGACACATCGCGCGCGTTGAATTTTTTTATATAATTCTTACCGTTCATCAGGCCCTTATAACCTTCATAAATGCCCATGACCTCGACGCCGCGTCTGATTGCATAGCGAGCCACGGAACGTACCGCGGCGTTCATGCCCGGCGCGTCGCCGCCTGAGGTTAAAACACCGATTTTTTTAATTTTTTTCGCAGATTCCGCCATTGTTTGTTATCTTCCTTAGATTTAATAAATTAATATTTTTATAATTAGATATATAATAATACAAACTCCGGAAAAAATCAATATTGAACCCTTGAATTAATAAATATTTAATAGGTTCACCAATTGAAATAGAAAGCCTTTTGTGTTATAATATAACTATATGTTTATTAATAAAGAAGGAAAAACAGCGGCGGATGAAGTACGACGATAAAATTTGGCAGTCAGCTAAAAGTTGTTTAAAAGAATTGCTCGGCTTGTCCGACACGGTCTTCAACCTTTGGTTTGGTGAAGCTACGCTGGAATTTTTCGAGGACGGGGAAGCCGTTGTCAGCGTACCGACCGAGTTCAAGCGCGGAATTATCGCCGAGCGATATATGCAGAAGCTTACGGAGGTATTAAGCGAAATTGCCGGACGCGATTTGTGCGTTTCCCTTACCTCGCGGGAGAATCCGGCGCAGGGCGATATGAATACCGCCGTGTCGGGCGAAGCGCTTCCGCCTCCCGTCAAGGCGTCGACATTCACTATTCCAAAGCAGCAGCCCCGTCGTGATACATTGGATCAGGGGACTCCCGCGCCGGGATTTATGCAGACGCCCGACCGCATGGCGAAATCCAAACAGATAAAAAACGAGCAGTTCAATACATTTGACAACTTTATAGTCGGCAGCTCCAACAAATTCGCGCACGCGGCGTGTATAGCGGTGACAAATAACCCTGCGCGCGATTATAACCCACTTTTTATATACGGACCCAGCGGCATAGGTAAAACGCACCTGCTTTCGGCGATATTATACCAGACGGGTATACGCCATCCCGACATGACAGTGCTTTATGTTCGCGGCGAGGATTTTACCAATCAGATCATCGAAGCCATAAAACGCGAAACGCAGGACAAATTCCGCGAGCGTTATCGCTCAGTTGACATGCTGCTCATTGACGATATTCAATTTATAGGCGGCAAAAACTCCACGCAGGAGGAATTTTTTAATACCTTCAACGCGCTGTATGAGGAACGCAAGCAGATAGTCCTGACCTCCGACAAGCCGCCGCGTGACATAAAGCTACTGGAGGAGCGTCTGCGCACGCGTTTCGAATGGGGGCTTATAGCCGATATTCAAGCGCCTGACTCGGAGCTGCGCGTGGCTATTTTAAAAAACAAGGCTGAATATCTCGGTGTGGAACTGCCGCCCGACGTGCTGCAATATGTAGCGGATAACCTCAAACACAGCGTGCGCCAGCTTGAGGGCGCTATAAAACGTATCATAGCGCAGAGCTTTCTGACAGGCAGAGAAATAACGGTCGATCTTGCCATCACAAGCATCTCCGATATGATGAGCGGCTCGGAGCCGGTTTCTGTCACCGTCGACAGGATTCTTGAGTGCGTTAGCCGCCATTACGGCATACCCGTGGAAGATATAAAAGGGCGCGCGCGTACACGCGACATAGCAAGTACACGACACATTGCCATTTATCTCATCCGCAGTCTGACAGGCATGTCGCTGCCCGCGATAGGCAAGGTTTTCGGGCGCGACCATACGACAATATTGTCGTATGGTCGCG
>DHAH01000035.1:8686-9707 GCA_002397345.1 Clostridiales bacterium UBA4959 | reverse complement strand
CCCAAACCCCCAAAACCTTTTTAAAAAGATAACTTAAAAAGTTATCCACACACAATGTGGAATGTTTATAAGTTTTTTGTTGATAAATTAACTCGTAAAAACATTACTTCCGGTTATCCACCGGATTAAAACATATTGCTAACACTTCACCGCGCGGAGCGACGGCGAAAAAATCAGCCCGCGCAGCGGGTCCGCACGGTTATCCACATTTTCCACACCCCCTACTGCTGCTGCTGCTGTTCCGTATTTTATATTATTATATATATTATTATCTCTACAGCCGCTTGAAAGCGGGAGAAACGCGCCTCCTTGTGGAAAGATGAACACAACAAAAAAAAGAAAGACGGTGACAATATAAAATGAAAATAACATTTGATCGCGACGAGCTTGACGCGGCGGTGACGCCGCTGACGGGAGTGGTGTCCAAAAACAATACGATCGCCGCTATCGAGGGAATACAGATCAACGCGGAAGATAATTTCTGCGTCCTCTCCGGTTTTGATATGGAAAAGGGTATGCGCGTCACATTAAACGCGGATGTAGAGCAGGCAGGGTGTTTTGTGATCAACGCCGTAAAACTCAGCCAGATAATAAAAACCATGCCCTCCGGAAAGATAACAATAGAAGTCATGGCGCGCAATATAACTAAAATTTACAGCGGTAAATCAGAATTCCAGCTTCAGGCACTGGACGGTGATGATTTTCCGAATCTGCCCGAATTTGACGGGGAGCAGGGCTTTAATATAAAACGCTGCGAGCTTGCTCAGATGATAAAAAAATCTGATTTCGCGGTAGCTGTAAACGACCCCCGCGCAGAATTAAACGGTCTGCACGTTGAGATAGAGGGCAAAAGGATCAAAATGGTATCAAGCGACCGCAACCGCATTGCTGTCGTCGAGCGGATCTGTGAGCTTGAAAACCACGGCGAAGAAGAGCTAAATTCATCGTTTACGATTCCGACCAAAACGCTGCCGGAGCTGACGAGAATGTTGGGTACTTCCGAAAACAACGTTTCCATAAA
>DHAH01000035.1:5349-8457 GCA_002397345.1 Clostridiales bacterium UBA4959 | reverse complement strand
CCATAAACCTGAAGATAAACGGAGAGCGGCTGCTCCAGAGCCTGGAGCGGGCGCTGCTTATAACCGAAAACATTCAAAAGGGCGAGACAAAGGCAAGCCTGCGCTGTAATTTCAATGAAGACAAGCTGATACTCTCCACCGCGTCGTCAACGGGTCGTTTTTATGACGAAATAGGCGTCGAAAAAGAGGGCGAGGACATCGAGATCGGCTTCAACTGCCGCTATCTTATCGAGGTGATACGCTCCTGTGATCCGGGTGAGCTTTCGGTATCGCTGAACTCGCCGCTTATGAGCATGGTTATCGAGCCTGTTATAGTGGATGAGAACAATAAATATCTTTATATGATATTGCCGGTCCGGCTTAAATAAATATAAAAAACATAAACAGCATAAAACAAAGCGCGAAGCGCGTGATACGGGACCACGCGGTTTTTATTACAATTTTGTGTGACGAGGGGGCGTGGTCATAGCAATATGCGTATCGACACCGTTACCTATGCGGATTTCAGAAATATAAAGTCCGCGACACTGACACTCTCGGACGGTGTCAACATCCTTGCGGGCAACAACGGAGCGGGCAAGACCTCCGCGCTGGAGGGGATGCATATATTCGCGCAGGGCAGATCGTTCCGCACCAAACGCGACGCGGAGCTGATAAACTTCGGCAGTAAATGCGCGTCGATTTCCATGCGGTTTTCCGATAACAAGCGGCAGAACGAAGCGACTTACCGGCTTGATACCGCTAAAAAAAAGCGTTTCTGCCGCCTTAACGGCGTAGATGTAACACGGCTGTCAGAATTCATCGGCGCGTTCCGTGCGGTGTTATTCTGTCCGGCGGATTTAAGGCTGGTTTCCGACGGCCCTCTGATCCGCAGACAGTTTATAGACGCGGCGCTGTCACAGCTTTATCCCGCGTATGTGTCGCTGCTTCAGAGGTATAACGATATTTTATCACAGCGCAACGCGCTGCTCCGCGCGGCGTCGGAACGCCGCGGTGACAGACGGGTAAACCTTGACACGCTCGAGATTTGGTCAGAGCAGCTTGCCGACGCGTCCGCTAAAGTCGCGGCGAGACGCGACGCTTATGTGGGTCGGCTCGACAGCGTGGTAAAAGAATTGATATCCGATATGACCTCGGGTGCGGAACAGGTGTCGCTGTGTTATGAGCGCGCGCGCTCGTTTGAGGAATATATGCAGATGCTGACGTGCAATGTCGAGCGTGAGGTGCGCATGGGTACGACGCTGTTCGGCGCGCACCGTGACGATATGACGATAACGCTTGGGGGGCGGGAGGCTAAGGCGTTTTCCTCGCAGGGACAGCAGCGCAGTATCGCGATGGCGCTGAAGCTCGCCGAGGGGATGCTCTCGCGCGAGGAAACGGGCGAATATCCCGTATTCCTGCTCGACGATATTTTCAGCGAGCTTGACGAGGGGCGCAAACGATATCTCGTGCGCGGGCTGGAGGGCAGACAGGTTATAATAACTTCTTGTGATTTGTTTCCCGCCGAAGGGGCAAAAATATTTATAGTTTCAGACGGCGAAATAACGGAGGAGCAATAAAAAATGTATTTGCATATAGGAAACAATAAAAACCTGCGCTCGCGGTCGGTGATAGGTATATTCGACACCGACACCTCAACTGTTTCGGCAGCGACAAAAGATTTTTTAAAACGCAAGCAAAAAGAAAATAAACTGTTTTCGGTAAACAGCGAGCTGCCAAAATCATTTGTGCTGACAGCGGAGGGCAGTGTATGGCTTTCGCAGCTCTCCACCGCGGCGTTATTAGGCAGAAGCAAAAACGACGGTATTTAATTTTTAACGAAAGATTTTATCTGTAATACAGGAAGGCAAAGAACTAATAAAATGTCAGATACTCATCAAACTTACGACGAGAACCAGATTCAGGTATTGGAAGGGCTCGAAGCGGTACGAAAACGCCCGGGTATGTATATAGGCTCGACCTCGGCGCGCGGACTGCATCATTTAATTTATGAAATTGTAGATAACTCCATTGACGAGGCGCTCGCGGGGGCATGTTCGGAGATAAAGATCATTCTCCACGCGGACAACAGCGTGACTGTTAAAGATAACGGACGCGGCATACCCACCGCTATCCACCATAAGGCGGGCATACCCACACCGGAGGTGGTGTTCACCGTACTGCACGCCGGCGGTAAATTCGGCGGCAGCGGATATAATATTTCAGGCGGGCTGCACGGCGTCGGCGCTTCGGTGGTCAACGCCCTGTCTGAATGGTTGGAATATGAGGACTGTTACGAAGGTTATTGTTATACAGGCCGCTTCGAGCGGGGAGTTGTTTCCTCGCCTTATAAATGTGCGGGCGAAACCGAACGCAGCGGGTTGACGGTACGTTTCAAACCCGATCCGACGATTTTTGAGGTGGCGGAATTCGATTATACCACCATTCTCAACCGTATGCGCGAGCAGGCGTTCCTCAACGCCGGGGTGAGGATCGCGCTGCGGGACGAGCGCGACCCCGCCGCGCCGAAGGAGGACGATTTCCGCTACACCGGCGGCATCCGCAGCTTCGTGGAGTATATCAACAAGAAGAAGGCCGTCGAGGTCATCCACCCGGACGTGATCTATTTCTCGGCCGCCGCGCCCGACGGCACCGCCACCGCCGAGGTCGCCATGCAGTACAACGACTCCTACAACGAGCTGCTGCTCTCGTTNNGAGCAGGCGTTCCTCAACGCGGGAATAAAAATTGTGCTGCGCGATGAACGCAAGCTCGCCCAGCCGATATGTGTAGACGATGGCGAAGAGGGCGATGACGACGACAATGCAAATAACAGCCGCTCAGCAGAAAATCGCGAGAGCGCCGAACAGATATTGGCGGCGCTGAACAATTCCGGCGGTACAGGGATAATAGAAAATGTGCTTTGTTACGAGGGCGGCATTGTCAGCTATGTAGAGCATCTTAACCAGATCAAGCACTGCGAGCTTATCCATCCGGATGTCATATACATGAAAGCGGTGCGTGACAGCGACGTGGCGGAAATTGCGCTGCAGTACAACGATACCTATAACGACACGCTGATGACGTTCGCCAACAACATCATCACACCCGAGGGCGGCACGCATGAAACG
>DHAH01000035.1:4734-5210 GCA_002397345.1 Clostridiales bacterium UBA4959 | reverse complement strand
GTTATAAACGAATACGCCAAAAAATATGGTCAGATCAAGGACGACGATAAAAAGCTGTCGGGCGATGATGTGCGCGAGGGACTGTGTGCGGTGGTGAGCGTCAAGCTGCGCGATGCGCAGTTCGAGGGTCAAACCAAATCCAAATTGGGCAACAGCGAGATGCGCACGTTTGTCGATACGCTCGTATCCGAAAAATTGTCTGAATATTTCGAGGAGAACCCCGCAATAGCGCGCGCAATACTCGACAAGGCGCTGGCGGCGTCGAGGGCGCGTGAGGCGGCGCGCAAGGCACGCGAGCTGACGCGTAAGGGCGTGCTCGAGGGTGCTTCGCTGCCGGGCAGACTGTGGGACTGCCAGGATCGCCGCATGGAAGTCACCGAGCTGTTTCTGGTCGAGGGCAACTCCGCGGGCGGCTCGGCAAAAGAGGGGCGGAGCAGTAAATTCCAAGCTATTCTGCCGCTGCGCGGCAAGGTGCT
>DHAH01000035.1:0-4644 GCA_002397345.1 Clostridiales bacterium UBA4959 | reverse complement strand
CCATCCTGCCGCTGCGCGGCAAGGTGCTCAACGTCGAGAAGAGCCGTTTGGATAAAATTTACGCCAATACGCAGCTCATACCGATCATTAAAGCGCTGGGCTGCGGTATAGGCGAGGAATTTGACATTACGAAACTGCGGTACGGCAAAATCATCATTATGGCGGATGCTGATGTTGACGGCTCGCACATCCGCATTCTGTTGCTCACCTTCTTTTTCCGGCATCTGAGAAAGCTCATCGAGGATGGTCACATCTATCTCGCGCAGCCGCCGCTGTATAAAGTATCAAAAGGCAAGCAGGAGCGCTACGCCTTCACCGAAGCTGAGCGCGACAAATATATAACCGAGCTTGGCGGAGATAACCCCGACAGCGTGACGACTAACCGTTACAAAGGTCTTGGTGAAATGAATGCCGACCAGCTTTGGGAAACGACAATGAATCCCGAAACGCGCACAATTCTGCGCGTCGGTATAGAGGACGCAATGGCATGTGACGAAACGTTCTCGATACTCATGGGGGATAAAGTGGAGCCACGTCGCGAATTTATCGAGGAAAACGCGCAATACGCTACCGAACTCGATATTTAACTTTAAATAAATTTATGTTAACTGTTACCGTTATCGCCGCAGGCGGAACATCAGAACGCTGGCAGGACGACGCGTGCGCGGAATATGTAAAGCGGCTTGGCGCGTTTTGCAAATTTCGCCTGATGCAAATAAAAGAGGGTGAATCGGCGCTACCAAAACTGCCGCCGAAGGCATATAAAATCGCGCTGTGCGTCGAGGGCGATATGCTCGATTCTCCCGGAATCGCAAAAGTGATCGAAAATGCGGCGCTGCGCGGGATCTCCGAGCTGGTTTTTCTAACCGGCGGATCCAACGGTTTGACAGAAGATGAAAAAGCCGCCTGCGACCTGCGTCTGTCATTTTCGCGGCTCACATTTCCGCACGGTATGATGCGGGTGTTCTTGTATGAGCAGATATACCGCGCTTTCACCATAAGCAAAGGGTTAAAATATCATAAATGAAACACTTCTTTGGGTACGCGGCGGTGCGGATTATTGCAATTGTGATCCTGCTCGCTGTCACTGCCGCATTAATTTTATATCAAGCCGGCAAATATGACATTTCTTTTATCCCGCGCTGGCAGCGTCCGGCGGAAACCGCCGCTGACGGCGAAACGAAGGTTGCCATAAATGACACGACAGCGGCGGATACACTCTCGCCTGTTACGGGCGACAATATAAGCTCTATATCCGATCCGACATCGATCGGCGGGTCTGACACAACCTCCGTCGAAACCGCGGGCGACGAAAAATCGGCGTATTTGGCTGCATATGAGGCGTTTATCTCCGGCTGCAAGACTTATGGAACATTAAAGGCGCAGGGCTGGATGGAAACCGGCGCGCTCTATAATTCCGCAGTCCACGCGCTGACTGTTATTAATACTCAAACACAATATAGCGGCGCGTTCAGCTACCGCACCGAGGAAGAGCCGTATACCGAGCGCATTGCCACGGCGCTGGGTTATGAAACGCAGTATAAGACGCGCAATGTTTATCGTCCGGCGGTCAAGCTTTATATGGGGCTGATAGTGCATGACATAGGCGACGATAAATTGTATGTATATGATCGTTACGGCAGTAAAATCGCGTCGGGCATCAATATGATCTACGACGTGTTCGACCGCGACGCGGACGGCAATCCCCTCGTGCGCGGAGGATCGAAATATTATTCCTTGCGTACCGATGGAAAATTTATCGAAACAGAATATGACCCCGACACTTCAAAAGGCGTTGTATACGACGCGCCCGAATATTACGCCGGGTCGGGGGTAAAACTGTATCCGTACTCGCAGGAACGTACATTGTATGTAATGACCGAAACTGACGAGCGCCGCAATCAAACCGTTACGGTTTTAAAAAACGTTCCGACAGAAGAATTTGAAAAAGAACAGCCGGTAATTCAAACGCAAACTCAGGCGCCGGTCAATCCCGCTGATGTAAAACCGATAGTCGACCCCCTGACAGGTAAACAGGGCAAAACCGATACCGGCGGCGCCGGTACGGAGCCGCCGGTTGATCCGAAAGAGCGTCTGCCTGTTTATGAATACCGCAAAGAAAAGTTATGGGGTTTTAAAGACGAAAATGGAAAAATCGTCGTCGACGCGCAGTATAAAGCTGTCTATACCTTTTCTGATAACGGGCTTGCCGCCGTCGTAAGCTATAACGGGAATTTGCTTTTTATAAACGAGCAGGGCAAGACGGTGATTGACCCTTATGGTAAAATTGTTTATCTTGCCGAGCGCGATAACCGCCAGTCGTTCGACGGATATTACCCTGCGGATACTAAGCTGCCCGAAAATTTGGGCATGTATTATTTCGATCACGGGCTGGTTCGCGTCCGCCGCAAGTTGATGGACAATTATTTCAAGAAGCGCACGGCGACGGACAGCGATTATTTAATCGATAAAAATGGCACGCATTTCCATATACCCGAAAATTACAGGCTGATAGCCTATTCGGACGGTGTGCTGACGCTGGAGAAGAACGGATTATACGGTTATTACAGTTATAAAGGCTATTGGATCGCGCAGCCGATTTACACTGTCTGCAAGCCGTTTGTCGGGGGTTTGGGCGTCATAGGATTTGCCGGCGGTGCAAGCGCGATGATAGACACAAGCGGCAATATTGTTATACCATTCGTTTTTGATTATATATCGCAGCCGTCGGGCGGAGTTGTTATGGCGTATTCCAAGACCGGGGGATGGAAAGAATTTATCATACTGGGCAAACCGTTATAATTTACAGGATTTAAAACTCGTAAAATTAAGGAGCATAGTCATATATATGGCATATTTCAGACAGGACAGGATCAACGAGCGGCTGACCAAAGAGCTTTCGGAGATCATACGCGACATAAAGGACCCGCGTGTCGGGAACGTATTTATTTCGCTGACGGCGGTCGAATGCACACCCGATTTAAAATACGCAAAGATTTTTTATTCGGTGCTCGGCGAATATGATCAGGAAGAGCTTTCGGCGGGACTAAAAAGCGCGACGGGTTTTGTGCGGGGACAGCTTGCGCAGCGTGTAAACCTGCGCATCACGCCGGAGCTGAAATTTATCTGCGACGACAGCTTGAAAAAAGGAGACGAAATAAACAGGCTGCTCAAGAGCGTGGAAAAAAATTCGCCGGAAGACGGAGATAAAAAATAATTCAAATGGAAAACAACATCACGCTTGAAGCGATAGCGGAAAAAATTAAAGCAGCCGGGAGCATTCTGCTGTTCATGCACCGACGCCCCGACGGGGATACCACGGGCAGCGCGTACGCAATAAAATACGCCTTTCCCGATAAAGAAATTTATTGCCTGTGCGCCGACGACATACCCTCGCGCCTGCAATTTATCAGCAGAGCGCCGTATGAAAGCTGCCCAGACGGTTTTAGCCCGGAACTTGTCGTCGCCGTCGACGCCGCGTCGCGCGGACTGCTCGGACGCTTCGGTGAAGGAGTTATAGATATAAAGATCGATCACCATGGCACCAGTGAGGATTACGCAGATTATAATTATACTGATCCGGCAGCGGCGGCTACGGGCGAGATTATATATAAAATTTTAAAGCTGTGCGGTGTGATGACACCCGCGTCGGCAAACGCGCTTTATTCCGCCATCAGCTCCGACACGGGCGGGTTCAGGTACAGCAACACTACATCAGGTACGCTGCGCATCGCGGCGGAGCTGTGCGAGGCGGGCGCGGATATGGCGGAGTGCAGCCACGCGCTTTTCGAAAGCCGGACGCAGGCGGAGGTGCGCGCGTTATCCGCCGTATACGCGAACATACGTTATTTTGAGGATGGCGGTGTCGCGGTCGTTAATTTAACAAACGAGATCAAGAAGAGATATAACATCACCGACGATGATGTGGGCGAGATCAGCGCGGTGCCGCGCGAGATTGAGGGTGTCGAGCTGGCGGTGACGATACGGCAGCTTCAATCATCGCCCGACAGATATAAAATTTCAATGCGCAGCGGCAGGGGCGTGAATGTTG
This sequence comes from Clostridiales bacterium UBA4959, assembly GCA_002397345.1. GTDB lineage: Bacteria > Bacillota > Clostridia > Oscillospirales > CAG-272 > DTU078. Next base: position 593 of record DHAH01000035.1, on the reverse strand, counting down.
ACGAGCTGTGCGGTTTATTCGGCGGCGGCGGCCACGCCAAGGCGGCGGGAGCGGAAATATCTGCGCCGAATCCGCTGCAGGCAGAGCGCGCCGTGCTGAAGCACGCAGTGGAAGCATATCGCAAGGGCGATCGCTGATCTCCGGCTGATCTTTTTCTCTGCTATTTATAATTATCAGTTAGTCAATTGATACTCATGCACTTCTTTATATCCTTCCGCATAGAATAATATCAGAGCGGCGAGAGCGTGCGAGCGCGAATCGTGCTTACATTGAATAGGAGGATGTTTATGAACTGCCTGTGCAATATATTTGATGACTGCAACATTTGGATCTTGATCTTTGTGCTCGTGATCATCTTCTGCACCTGCTGCAACGACTAATTCGCAAAGTGAGTTAGTATAAGGTCTGATCCGTATATCGAATTTTAACCATGTTCTGATTCGTAATCGGATTTGACCGGGTCTGTTCCCTAAATCGGACTTGACCATTGCGGCAATATACAAAAACACATAAACAGCGTGGTTACCGTGCGCGGGTCTGTCCCGCGCCGGTTTTTTTTATTTTTAATTATTGTATGTGATAAAATGATATGA
>DHAH01000062.1:7175-7375 GCA_002397345.1 Clostridiales bacterium UBA4959 | reverse complement strand
ATATTTTCTTCCTTTGATACTTCAATCGCAGCTTCTATTATTGCTCTTATCTGCATTCTTGCAATTTCAGGGAATGATATTGCAAGACGGCATCCTCTATGACCCAACATTGGGTTGAACTCTGCCAAACTGTTAATTTTTTCTTTCAATTTCAGTAAAGAAACGTTCATTGCCTCAGATAATTCTTTTATATCATCTTC
>DHAH01000062.1:2645-6930 GCA_002397345.1 Clostridiales bacterium UBA4959 | reverse complement strand
CTTCATCTGTGGGTATAAACTCATGAAGCGGCGGGTCAAGAAGTCTTATGGTAACAGGGCGCACACCCATTACTCTGAATATTTCTTTGAAGTCTTTTTTTTGCATGGGCAGAATTTCCGCCAAGGCTTTTTCTCTTTGTTCCAATGTATCTGAAATAATCATTTTTCTTACGGAGAATATACGGCTTTCCTCGAAAAACATATGCTCGGTTCTGCAAAGACCTATACCTTCCGCCCCGAATTTAATGGCTGCAGCCGAATCGTTTGGTGTGTCGGCATTTGTACGAATTCCAAGCACCCTGAATTCATCCGCCCAATTCATTAATTTTTCAAAATTACCCGATATATTTGCTTCCACCGTTTCAATTATTCCTTTATAAACACTGCCTGTTGAACCGTCAAGAGAAATATAATCTCCTTCGTTGAATACTTCTCCCTTAACACGCATTGTTTTATTTCTTTCGTCTACATTTACTGTTTCGCATCCGGCAACACAGCATTTGCCCATTCCTCTTGCAACAACTGCTGCGTGGGAAGTCATTCCTCCTCTTGAAGTAAGAATACCCTTAGCCTTGCTCATTCCTTCGATATCCTCGGGAGATGTTTCAAGACGGACGAGTATTACCTTTTCACCGCGGTCATTCCAGTTCTTTGCATCATCGGCGGTGAATACAACCTTGCCGCATGCTGCTCCGGGGGAAGCGCCCAGTGCGCGTCCTACAGGCTGTGTGGCTTTCAGGGCTTTGGGGTCGAACTGCGGGTGCAGAAGTGTGTCCAGATTGCGGGGATCGATCATCATAACCGCGTCTTTTTCGGTTATCATACCTTCATCAACGAGATCGCACGCGATCTTAAGCGCCGCCTGCGCGGTACGCTTACCATTACGCGTCTGGAGCATGAAGAGCTTTTTGTCTTCTATGGTGAACTCCATGTCCTGCATGTCTTTATAGTGCTTTTCAAGGGTATCGCAGATTTTATTGAACTGCTCGAACACTTCGGGCATAATTTCATTCATCTGGCTAATCTTCATGGGGGTGCGGATACCGGCGACGACGTCCTCGCCCTGCGCGTTCATCAGGAATTCGCCAAACAAAACTTTTTCACCTGTTGCGGGGTTACGAGTAAACGCTACGCCCGTGCCGGAGGTTTCGCCCATGTTGCCGAACACCATCATCTGCACGTTGACAGCGGTGCCCCATGAATAGGGAATATCGTTATCGCGGCGATAGATGTTTGCGCGGGGGTTATCCCACGAGCGGAACACGGCTTTAATTGCGCCGAAGAGCTGTTCTTTGGGATCGGAGGGGAAATCAGAACCGATCTTTGATTTGTACTCGGCTTTGAACTGAACGGCAAGTTCGCGCAGATCGTCGGCAGTAAGATCTATATCATCAACGATGCCCTTGCTGTGCTTCATCTTGTCGATGAGCTGTTCGAAAAATTTCTTGCCGACCTCCATAACAACGTCGGAGTACATCTGGATAAAACGTCTGTAGCAGTCCCACGCCCAACGGGGATTGCCCGTCTTGTGGATCATGACCTCGACGACTTCTTCGTTCAGTCCGAGGTTAAGGATGGTGTCCATCATGCCGGGCATGGAAGCGCGCGAACCGGAACGGACGGAAACAAGCAGCGGATTTTCTTTGTCGCCGAACTTTTTGCCTACGAGCTGCTCCATCTTTTCGATATACTGCATTATCTCTGCGCGTATTTGATCATTAATGACTTCGCCGTCCTCATAATACTTTGTGCAGGCTTCGGTGGTGATGGTGAAGCCCTGCGGAACCGGCAGACCAATATTGGTCATTTCAGCAAGGTTTGCACCCTTTCCGCCGAGCAGTTCGCGCATCTTTGCGTTGCCTTCGGAAAACAGATAGACATACTTTTTGCTCATTCTTTGTTCTCTTCCTCCAAAAATCATTATCTTTATATTTTTATAGTCTGACGAAGCGTATTATATCATATTTCGGCGGAAATTACTATAATGAATTGAAAAATTTACATTCTTCAAATGAATGCTTAATAAATTAAATGCAGAAACGGATTAATCTCCCGGGCGGGGATAAAACCCTGTCCCTATGGACGAAAAAAGGGCTTGCAATAACAAGTTTATTGGGTTATAATAGACGCACATGTTAATTACGCCATTTCCGCGCGCTGTGTGCGTGACAAAGCAAAAATCTATCGGCGTATTACGGTATTTATGATATGCAATAAAAAATTGGAAACAGCGGGGAGATATTTTAATGGACAACGATATTTCGGGTAAAATTTACGAATCAGAGTTGTCCATAAATGTGAGGGCGGCGCTGACTGCCGCGGGTGTCAGCCTTACCGCGCCCCTCTGTTTCGAGCCGCTCGAGGGGCACGCGCTGAACTTTACGCCCTTTGCCGCGGTCAGGACAAAAGCGGACTTTTACCGCGCTGCGCGGGAATACATTCTCGAGGTGCTGTATGCTTTCGCGGAACGCGGCGTGGAATTTATATCAACCGACGGCGTGGTGATTTCCCCGTTTGCCATCATCGGCGCGGGCACTATAATACATCCGAACACGCAGATCCGTTCCGGAGTGACTATCGGCGAAAATTGTGTTATCGGCCCGTGCAGCGTTATCGAACGCAGCATTGTCGGTCAGGACTGCGTTATAAACGCGACGCAAATCTATGACTCGACGCTTGAGGACAACGTAAAGATCGGGCCGTTCTGCCACATCAGACCGAACAGCTATCTGCATCGGGGCGTGAAGATCGGCGACTTTGTCGAGATTAAAAACTCCACTGTGGGCGAGGATACGCACGCGTCCCACCTCACATATATCGGCGACAGCGACGTGGGCGCGCGCGTCAACTTCGGCTGCGGCGTTGTCACCGTCAACTACGACGGCAAACACAAATTCCGCACCGTTGTCGGCAACGACGCCTTCATCGGCTGCAATACCAACCTTGTCGCGCCCGTCAATGTCGGCGAAGGCGCATATACGGCGGCAGGCTCAACGGTCACGGAGGACGTTCCCGCCGCGGCGCTTGCCATCGCCCGCGCACGTCAGGTGAATAAAACCGGCTGGAAAAAACCGTAAGGGGACGGGGAACATTGGAGGATTTTTGAGGAAAAATCCCCCAAACCCCCTTAAACCTTTTAAATAAATATTTTATAGGGATACATTTTGGCAAATATATTTGATCTGTTTAAACAAATCGAGGTCGGTACGGCTGCAAAATCATCCGCTGCCGGCTCTGTTGAATATATCGTCTGCGGACTGGGCAACCCCGGCGCGGAGTACGCGCTCACGCGCCATAACGCCGGATTTATGGCGCTCGACTACATCAGTCAGCGCGAAAAGCTCAGCGTAAACCGCGCGAAATTTAACGCGCTGACCGCCGACGCTCTTTTCGCCGGAAAGCGCGTGCTGTTTATGAAGCCGCAGACCTTTATGAACGCCTCCGGCGCGGCTGTACGCGAAGCGGCGGAGTTTTATAAAATCCCACCGGAAAAGATAGTAGTCATCTCCGATGACGTCCACCTTCCGGCGGGGGAGATGCGCATCCGCCGCAGCGGCAGCGACGGCGGTCAAAAAGGGCTGCGCGATATAATCTATCAGCTTAACTCCGACGCGTTCCCGCGCGTGCGGTTGGGCGTAGGTTCTCCGCCGCCGGGCGGGGAAATGGTAAACTGGGTGCTGGGTAGAATCCCCGAAGGAGACAGAGAAGCGTTTTATAAATGCATTGAAAACGCGTATGACTCCGTGGGGCTGATTATAAACGGAAAGATTGACGAAGCCATGTGCAAATACAATTGAAAACTTAATGGATAAAGAAAAAGTTTTTTTAGGTTCGGCGAAACTGCTGCTGGACGCTGTCGCGTCCGAGCGTGAATATCAGAGTATTATTGCCGCGATAGCGGAGCAAAACCGCAACCGCACACCCTATCCGCTGCGCGTGACGGGTATGTGCGAGGGCGTGCGCGCCGCGTTTACGGCGCTATTGGCGCGCCATAATATGACGATGAATGAGGCGGGGGAATGCGGTCATCCGCTGCTTTGCGTGGTGCCTGATGAAAAAGAAGGGCTGAAATGCCTGAACCTGCTGACCGCATGCGGATTAAAAGCGCTTGTATATCCCTTCCGCGATTTAATATTTCATAATATCACCGCCTCCCATGAGTCCGAGCATGAGAGGCTATCTGTGTTATATGCCGTTTTGGACAAGAACTGCGATGTTGTTATAACCACGCCCGACGCCGCGCTGCAATATACGATGCCGCGCGGGATTGCACAGGGCGCAAGCC
>DHAH01000062.1:0-2566 GCA_002397345.1 Clostridiales bacterium UBA4959 | reverse complement strand
GGGGGTTTGCACGGGGCAAAAGCCTCTCTTTCGGTGTATCCGAACCGGTCGCGCCCGAAAAGCTGACCGAATTTTTAACCATGTCAGGTTATGTGCGCGTGGAGATAGTTGACGGCGCGGGTCAATATTCCGTGCGCGGCGATATTATTGATATTTTTCCTCCGCGAATGGAAAGCCCCGTGCGGGTAGAATTTTTCGGCGACGATATTGACCGCATCAGTACGTTTGACATCATGACACAGCGTCGGATTGATAATATCGACAGTGTTTTGCTGCCTCCGGCGCTTGAGATTCTGGTTGACAGCGAAAAAAAAGCGGAGCTGCGCCGCGCTGTAAATACCGCGCTTGGACGCAGCTCGGACGAGCGCACGCGCGAGCAGCTTTCAGCCGAATTGGAAGCGCTTGACGCGGGCGCGGAACTCAACGCCATCGACAAATATATCAGCCTTGTCTATCCGCAGAAAGAATGTCTGCTCGATTACTTTTCAGACTGCGTTACCGCGCTTGTGATAGAGTGGTCGGCGTCCTGCGAGCGTGTGAAGGCATACGAATGGCACGCCAAACAAAATATAACCGAGCTGCTGGAAAGCGGCGCCGTCGCCTCCCGATTTGCCGAATACGGCAAATACTATACCGATTTCGAGCTGTTCTTCGGCGGTCGCGCCGCCGTGTTCGCCGATACGTTTTTGGGCGGCTACGGCGACATGAAGCTGGGCGGGCTGTTTAACCTGCCCTCCCGCCAGACTATTTCCTATGCCGATAACTACGATTTGCTCGTCGAGGATCTGCGCGGTTATTTAACCGGCGGATTTGCTACGCTGCTGCTGTGTGAAACGCTGACCTCGGCACAAAACTTAAAAGGGCTGCTTGACGCCGACGGTATCCCCGCGGAATTGTGCGCCGAGGATAGCGTCCCCCGCGATGGCTGGGCGCTGATTATCCACAGCTTTGATTTCCCGGGATATGAGCTGCCCGCCGCTAAATTTGCGGCGTTGTCGCTATATCCGAACCAAAGCGCCTATTCGCGCGTCCGGGTCGCGCGCCGCGCGGCGAAAGCGGCAAAGCGCTCGAAACAGGAGCGGATTTTAAGTTATGCCGATCTTGAGCCGGGCGATTATGTCGTTCACGTCAACCACGGTATCGGTCAATATCTGGGTATGGAGAGCGTCACGGTTGACGGTTTTACACGCGACTACTTAAAAATTAAATATGCCGGCACAGATATGCTTTATCTGCCCTGCGGGCAGCTTGAGAACATCTCCAAATATATCGGCAGCCGCGCCGAGGACGGTACGCTCAAGCTCTCGAAAATGGGGGGCGGCGAGTGGACAAAAGCGAAAACGCGTGTCAAGGCGGCGGCAAAAGAAATGGCGCGCGAGCTTATCAGGCTTTATGCCGAACGCCACAAATTGCAGGGCTTTTCGTTTTATCCCGACGACGAGATGCAGGCGCAGTTTGAGGGCGAATTTGAATATGAAGAAACCGATGGTCAGCTTACCGCCATCGAAGAGATAAAACGCGACATGGAATCCCCGCACCCTATGGACAGATTGCTGTGCGGCGACGTTGGCTTTGGCAAGACAGAAGTCGCGCTGCGCGCCGCTTTCAAAGCCGTGGAAAGTCAGAAGCAGGTCGCGATTTTGGTGCCGACAACGATTTTGGCGCTCCAGCATTATCAGACGCTGCTCAGCCGGCTGCGCGGATTTCCTGTTAAAAGCGATATGGTAAGCCGCTTCCGTTCGCCCAAGCAGCAGGCGGAAACGCTGCGCCGGCTGCGACGCGGCGATATTGACATTATAGTCGGCACACACCGGCTGGTGTCAAAAGACGTGGAGTTCCGCGATCTGGGGCTTGTCATCGTCGACGAGGAACAGCGCTTCGGCGTCGCGCATAAAGAAAAACTCAAGCAGCTTTCATCGGGCGTGGATGTGCTGACATTGACCGCCACACCGATACCGCGCACGCTTAATATGGCGATGTCGGGCATCCGCGATATGTCGATCCTCGAGGAAGCGCCCGGCGACCGTATGCCCGTGCAGACGTATGTGCTCGAATACGACGATATTATAATCGGCGAAGCGATCCGCCGCGAAATGCGGCGCGGCGGTCAGGTTTTTTATATGCACAACCGTGTGGAAAGCATCAACAACGTCGCCATGTCGCTGTCCAGATTCGCGCCCGAGGCGAAAATCGCCGTCGCGCACGGTCAGATGGACAAGGAGCAGCTCTCCGACATATGGCGTTCGATGATAAGCGGCGAGATCGACATTCTCGTCAGCACCACCATAATCGAGTCGGGTGTGGACATCCCCAACGCCAACACGCTGATTATCGAGGACGCCGACCGCCTGGGTTTAAGCCAGCTCCATCAGATACGCGGGCGCGTGGGCCGCTCCAGCCGCCGCGCGTATGCGTATTTCACCTATCGCCGGGGCAGCGTGCTGTCAGAGATTGCAACGAAGCGGCTGTCCGCTATCCGCGACTATACCGAGTTCGGCTCGGGCTTTAAAATCGCGCTGCGCGATCTTGAAATCCGCGGCGCGGGCAATCTGCTGGGCGCGGAGCA
>DHAH01000099.1 GCA_002397345.1 Clostridiales bacterium UBA4959 | reverse complement strand
GGATGCTTGTGCCGACTACCGAACAAAAAGTTGTTGATACAACAGGCGCGGGCGACGCTTTCAACGGCGGTTTAACAGTCGCGCTTTCAGAGGGAATGGATATTTTAAGAGCGGTTCAGTTCGCTAATTGTACCGCGTCTATTAAAGTGACGCGGCACGGCGCTTCTCCCGCGATGCCGTACAGACACGAGATCGACGCTCTGATGTACGAATATTTTGGCGATAAGGGCGACGGGAAATAATGTCGGGGGTTTTATAAATTCATATTTAACACAAGGATGAACATATTATAAACAAGCCTTGCATATACTGGAATCAAATCCGGAACATGCGAGGTATTTTTTATATGAAAAATGCAGAGATAAACACACCAGATAATGGCGATTCCGCGGGCGAATTCGCCGCCGACTTAATCTTCGAGGGCGATAAGATGACGCCGGTCGCGTCGGACTTTATACTCCCCGATTATTTGCCCGATATCCAACGCATCCTGCGCGTTACGGCGAAAAACGAGAATCAAAAAGAACAGATCGCCCAAAATACGCTTAACTTCGACGGCGATGCCATTTTCACCGTTTTATATCTTTCTGAGGACAACAAGCTGCGAAGCGTCGCCTTCGCTGCCGATTACAAAGGTACGATGGATGTCCCCGGACTGACTGAAAGCGATGTTGTGCTGCCTAATACGACAGTTGAGGATGTAGGCGCTCAGCTTTCCAATCCGCGCAAGCTGAGCCTGCGCTGCAAAACTAATTATGCGGCAAGGATATACCGTTCGCACCGTATAACACCCGAGATTACCGGTTCGCGCGGTGCGGAGGATGAAGTTACGCTCGAGCGTGACCGGATAGAAGTGCCGGCGATGGAAGTTAAACGCGAAAACAGCGGCGAGTTGCATGGCAGTTTTGATATGGAGCTGGATGCGAGCCAGCCCGCGGTGGGGCAAATAGTGCTGTGCGAGTTGGACATTGTGACAGCCGGATGTTCAGCGGAAAGCGGTATGTTAAATTATCGCGGCGAAGGCATTCTCCGTTGCCTGTATGAAACACCCGACGGCACATATGCGCTGGCAACGCAGCGTTTCCCGGTAGCGGCGGAACTGGCGCTCGGGCTGCGCGGAAACTGCGGTTGTTATGCAAAAGCGACAACCGGCGAGCTTTCCGCTTCTGTCGAGCCTAACAGCTACGGTGAGCCGCGCGTTATTGAGATCGATTATACATATGAACTTGACATCCCCGTGTTCTACGCTTCGGCTGTAAAATTGACGCGCGACATATATTCCACTGAATATGAATGTAAGCCGGCGGTTGGAAATTGTGTGTTGCGCAGTCCCGCGCGCAGTTATGAAACGAATTTTACCGTCAACGCCGTTAAATCGCGGGGCGAAGTGACAACTGATGTCAAGAGTTCGCTTATCCTGCCCGTAATGACCGAAGCGGTTGCTAAAATTAAAGAGCTGCGGCTCGATAATGTTAAAAATAAGCTTTATGCCGAAGGGAATGCCGACATTTTTATGCTTGCGATGTGCAGACCCGCGCCCAAAACCACCGCTATTGTAGAGCAAGGCGCGGAAATCACGCCGAGCAGCGAGCCGGAGCAGTCATACTGTGCCGTTACATTTACGGTGCCGATCAGATGTGAACTGGACGCGCACGGGCTTGAGCCGAATTTCGGCTGGCAGTGCAATGTGGGTGTTTCGAGCGTGAAGGGGCGGTTTGATTCGGTTAATACATACGCCGATTTCGAAGTGAGCCTGAACGTCGTAACCGAAAACGTGGGCAGCTATGACTATGTAACCTCCGCTTCTATTGATACTGCCAAGCGCAATGCTAAACCCGCTGCGTCGATCCTTCTGTATTATCCGTCGGAAGGCGAAAAACTGTGGGACATCGCCAAACGCTACAGCACGACAAAACGAGATATCGCGACCGCAAACGCGCTGACCGCGGCCGCGGCTGAAAACAAACTGCCGCGCGTGCTGACCGTACCCGCGCCGGAAAAGCGCCGCCCTGTGTTTGAACGGGTCATATAGGGAAACAGGGATACGGGGGAACAAGGATACAGGGATACGTTGGGGGCATATGATGCCCCCAAACCCCCGCACACAATGGCAAAATTATTATTGATTGTGCAACCTTTAATAATTTTTCGTATAATAATAACGGAGCCGCTTATTTAAATAATTTTCAAAATAAGCGGCTTTTTTATATCATTGCGGGGGTCTGGAGGTGTCGGTGTGCGCACACGCTAACACCCCCAAGCGTATCCCCGTTCCCCCCACGTATGTCATGCGACGGCGTTTTTACCTTGCTCGGTAACGGGTTTAATCCATTTTTTCGAGATAAAACGCCGGATACATAAAATTGTTTTTACAAGATCTTCGCCGACGACCATAATGGTGTATACAGCGAGAAAGGGCAGTTTTAAAACAAACGCCGAAAAGGCAGTCAGCGGCAGCGCGATCAACCACACGCAGGCAAGGTCATATTTCATACCTGTCAAGGTATCGCCGCCCGAGCGGAACACTCCCACTATTTGAATATACGGTATGTTCTTGAAAGGGATTATTAAACCGTAGATAAGCATCACGCCCATCGCGGATGAAATAGTCACGTCGCTGAGCAGTCCGTCGGCGTTAAAAATCGATATAATCGGCGCGCGCAGCAGGATGAAGGCAATTCCCACAAATACGGAAACCAAAGGCACAAGCACCGAAAATCGTGTGGCGTCCTGATAAGCTTCCTCGGTCCTGCCCGCACCGATCGATTTGCCGACCATTACGCAGCAGGCGTTGCACAATCCCACAAAAAATACGAACGCTATGCCTTCGACTGTTTTAAATATCGTAATCGCGGTGTAATGCTGGTAACCCATGCGACCATAGATGATGTTATAACACATTGTGCCCAATGCCCATAAAAATTCATTGAGCATCACGGGCATCGCAACCTTGTAAAACCGCTTAAACAACTCGCGCGGGATTTTTATCATATCCATGAGGGGCGCGCGCAGCATGTTTTTTGTAGCGAAAGAGATAATTAAAATAACGATCGAACCGGTCCAGGAAGAAATCACAGTCGCGATAGCGGCGCCGGATACGCCAAGCGCGGGCATACCGAGTTTCCCGTAGATTAAGCCATAATTTAAGATTATATTTTCGATAGTTGTAAGAAGGCTGATATACATGGGCAGACGGACATGCTCGGTCGAACGCAAAACCGCCGAAAATGTGGTTGTCAGCGCATATGACGGATATGCAAGGCAGATAAAAATGAGATAGCTGACACCCGAGTCGATAACGCCGGCGTCATCGACTCGGGTGTCAGCTATCT
>DHAH01000144.1:5030-5291 GCA_002397345.1 Clostridiales bacterium UBA4959 | reverse complement strand
AACCTTACTGAAATTTTGAATCACTTCGCTGCCTTTCAGTAAAATGCCGTTTCGCGCTCCATTACCGATGCCCGCGACGTTAGAAACAGGCACGCCGATCACCAGCGCTCCCGGACACCCCAGAACCAATATTGTAATGGCAAGCTCAACATCGCGTGAAAACAGCCACACAATGATAGCCAGAACCAAAACAATCGGGGTGTAGTATTTAGAAAACCTGTCGATGAACCGCTCCGCCTCTGATTTTGAATCCTGCGCTTC
>DHAH01000144.1:4587-4826 GCA_002397345.1 Clostridiales bacterium UBA4959 | reverse complement strand
TTACCAAAAGTAGTATCCTCACCGACGCGGTCGGCAACGATCTGGACTGTTCCGTTCTCTAAAATCGTTCCGGCATAGACGCCGGATCCCGCCTTTTTACTGACCGGAACGGACTCTCCGGTAATGCTCGATTCATTGATATGTCCCTCTCCGGTTAAAACGGTGCCGTCGACAGGCACTTTCGCGCCGGTTTTTACAAGCAATATATCGCCAACGTCAACTTCATCCACTTCCACTTC
>DHAH01000144.1:0-4443 GCA_002397345.1 Clostridiales bacterium UBA4959 | reverse complement strand
CAACTTCATCCACTTCCACTTCTGAAAAGTCGCCGTTTTCCATTTGCTTCAAGGCGCTTTCCGGAGCCATTTCCGTCAGTTCTTTGATCGCGGAACGTGTTTTATTAAGCGTTCGCTGTTCGAGGTAAGCGCCAAATAAGAATAAGAATGTAACTATAGCTGATTCTTCAACTTCGTTGATTATAAACGCACCGGCGACCGCAACGGTAACTAAAACATCGATGCTGACGACCTTGACTTTTAACGCTTGAAACGCTTGGATCGCAATAGGCGCGATCCCTAAAACGGAAGCGATAATCAATGCCCATCGATATATATCCGCGTTTCCGAAGCCCAGTTTACTGATATATGCAAGCGTTATTAAAACCGCGCTTATTAACGCTATGAGATTTTTTTTACCCAATATATATTTTTGCAAACCCTCACCTCTTCCCTGTGTTATTAATGGTTAAGCGTGATATGCCCCGTCAACCTCGGCTAACATATGGTAGACAGCCTCATAGCTTTCGCATACGTCTCCGGGGACTGTGTAATTATCGGTAATCTCCCGCAGCTTCGCAAATTCTTCGTTTAATTCAGGCGTTTTCGAGCCTGCCTTTTTTACTTTTTCAGTGATTTCTTCGAATAATTTGCGAACTTCATGAAATTCCGGGTGATTTCCGCCGTGGACTTTTGCTACAACCGGAACATACTGCTTCAAGGTCTGAAAATGCTTTTTCTTCGCCTCATTAAAAGTTAATTTGCTCTCCATATTATCCCCCTCTTGTTTATATAAATTTATTGTTTTGGATGCCATGCTATATTATGACACATAGCGCTATAATAAGTATGTTGTAATTACAACAGTATTAAACAGTATAGAAAAACACTTTAAATTATAGTATAATATTAGCATTGTATAAAAATACGGAGGAATTGACATTAACAATATGATTAAATTTGCCGTAATGGGAGATATGCATTATGTGCAGCCGCGCTGTCATCAAAACACATTGAACGGTAAACCGTCGGGAATAACAGAACTGGCTGACACTACCCGCAATTATTGGATGACCCGAAACACACTTCCCGACGTAATCAGCCGGATAAAGGCGCTGAACCCCGACTTTGTGATACAAACCGGCGATCTTGTGCAGGGACATTGTGACAGTCAGGAGCAAAGCAGCCTTGAGATGCGGGAAGCGCAGGAGCTCATTTCAAAAATAGGGTCAAAAATTTATTACGCTATGGGAACTCACGACGGAGTACCCGGGGCAAAGAACAGTGCTCATTTATATGACCTTGTTTATCCCGCGATCGGCAGGGCGTTGGGATATCCCGTATCAAACGGATATTATAAATTCTTGTCGGGAAACTCGCTTTTTATTGTACTTGATTATACGACCTATTCGCGGGATTTAAATCAGCGCGAATTTCTTTTAGAAGCGCTTGCGGAAGGGAAGAACCATCAGCATGTGTTTGTGTTCGCGCACCCGCCTGTCGTTCCGGTCGCGCGCCCATTTTTCACGGACTATAAATTCGCGTCCGACGTCGGAGAACTGCTCGGACAATATCACGCGGACGCGTATTTCTGCGGACATACCCACAACCAGATCGCGTCCCTGCATTTATTTAATGATAACTGGATTCCTCAACTGAAAAGCTCCGTGCTGGGATATCCGGATATCCCTCCGGCAGAAGCGGGCAATATTAGGGTTTTGCTGCCGGATCCCGCCGCGAGTGAAATAGGTTGGGCATACATGGAGGACTCCGCACCCGGATGGTGGTTTGTAACTGTTAACGGCAGTTATGTACAAGCGGACTGGCATGTGCTGCACAAGGGGGTCATGGGCGCTTTGTCATGGCGTTCGGGGGAAAAGCCCGTATTTGTCAAAAAGCCGCCCGCTGTGCGGCGGTTTACGACAATGCCTGCCGCATTCGATATAAAAAAAATAAGACTGCGCGCGGCGGGCAGCGGGTTCATAGACTCGGACAACGTTCAAATTTTTATTAATGATAAACCGGTCGGAAATCTGCCGTATCTGGAATATTTCGACTGCCGTCAATACCTTGAAATAGATACAGCTTTCTGCAGCGAGTTAAGTAATGTAAATACCGTTAAGTTTACAATGCCGTCTGTCCCGTGCTGCATTGGCGGTTTTGTGATTGAAATACAAACGGACATCGGCTGGCTGCGCAGCGAGCCGTCGGCTTTTTATGTAAATACTTCGAAATGGGATCAATGGAATGAACGCACAATCAAGCATGTCGGGAAAGGTGAGGATATAATAGCCAACCTAATAATCAGCTAACTGTAAATTATCCAAGCTCTCATCGGTTCGGCTGCTGTCAACGCCGCGCACGGCTGGTTATATTCAGCCGTGCGCGGCGCGTTTCATATAACGGATGTCGGAATCAGTTGAAAAGCTGTTTTAAGAGGGTCAGCGCATCGGCGACCATCTGTTTCAGGTTTACCGCGGGCGGCGCCGCCTCGATGCTCAGGCGCTCGTTATAACCGGCCGCTTTTAAAGCATTTGCAAATTCATTATAATAAACCATGTCGTCGGAGCGCGTGGGAACCGTGCGTCCCTTCGGGTAGGCGATATGGCAATGAAACAATTTTTCCGGGAATTGCTGAACCTCCGCGGGGGATTGCCCATCGGTGACAACATGGTACAGATCGCAGACGGCGCCGATTGCATCGCCGCCCTCATGAGCCATCCGCGCCGCTTCGGGATAATTTGTGACGCTGTTTGTTTCCCGTGAGCACAGCGGCTCAAGGGCTATCTTCACATTATTCTGAGCGGCAATTGGCTCTATGACCTGTAGGATGTCTACAAGCTGACGGTGAACCCAGGCGGTGTCCATTCCCTCGCGCACGCGGCGCGAACCGCCGTTGCCAAACACCACAACCTCGCTGCCCAATTCCGCCGCGACGGGCAGTACCTTTTTCGCGTGTTCGCGGATAGCTGCCAGATCGCGGTCGGGTCCAACCAGCGGCAGTTCGTGCGGGAACAGCAGGAAATTCGCGCGGCATGGCACATCCGCGTCCGCCAGACGCTTCTTTAAATCGCGCCGATGACCGGCATCAAGCTGCGGAATCATCGACAGCGGCAACTCTATATAGTCATAGCGGACCTCAAGCACAGCTTCGAAAACCGCTTTGCTTTGCTCATCTTCGCGCAGCAGGAAGTTTAAATTCGCGCAATAGCCAAATCTCATTGTGCGCCTCCCTTATTCTTTTGCGGTCATGCACTCGGCGATAGTCGGGCGGATCTCGAAAATTTCTTTCAAGGTTACCGGACGACCCAGCGCGGAGGATCGGATCGCAGCCATTGACGTCGCCAGCGTCAGCATTCCTTCGTGAATCGAACACTGAGCCTTGCCCCTGCCTTCGATTTCCTCTACAAAGTGCTTAAATACCGCGCGCTCGGCGTGAATCAGGTCGTCGGCATCCTCGGGGTTCACACCCACCGACACGATCTCGCCGCCCTCGGTAATGACATCCGCGGTTTGCTGACCCTGTACCTTGTAGGTATTGATAAGACCCTCGGAGCCGGTGATCGTGCTGAACAAGCCCCCGTTGACGGATTTTGGCAGACCCCAGTTCATCATTATGTTTCCAAGCGAGCCGTTTTCATATTCGATCGTCATGAAGCAGGAATCGGGCGCTTTCGTTTGGATAGAAGCCAGCGAAGAGCGGTTTATCGCGTTGACGCGCCACTGCGCGCTTACGCGAACCGGGTCGCACTGGTAATACCAGCGCATCAGGTCGAACAGGTGACACGCCATATCGACCATCGGGCCGCCGTTGCCGCGGGCTGCGTCGTGCATCGCAATCTTTGGGCGGGTTTCGCGTATGTCGATGTACTGTATCATCATGTTATTGCCGAAAAGTCCGCGATCAATGGCGTGTTTGATCGGGCGGAAACCGGAGGTGTTGCGATATTGCATACCGACGCCCAGCACTTTCCCGGTCTGCTTTTGACACTCGTCCAGAGCCACGCATTTCGCCAGCGACAGATCGAGCGGCTTCTCTGTCAGTACGTGACAGCCGCACCGCATCGCGAACATCGCGATGTCACAATGGTAAAACGCCGGTGTGGCGACAATAACGATGTCGGGGCGGCTGTCCATTATAGCCGTTTCCCACTTATCGGTTTTGTTCCGGAAGCCAAACTGGGTATAGGCTTTTTCAAGTCTGTCGGGCAGTATGTCGCAGACGGTATCCCAAACGATCTCGTCTTTATAGAACCGCTGGAGCATGTTCATATATGTATTGCCCCTGTCGCCCGCGCCGATGACGGTAACCTTATAATTTTTTTCCATTTTAAACTCCCTATTTAAATAAAAATTAAATGATGGTCAAAATTATTGCCCCTCAACAAGCCTTTTTATATAAGCATAATTGATCGCAGCGCTCTCGGCGGGGGTCAGGCGCGTTTCGTCCTGCTCGGCGGAGAT
>DHAH01000114.1:2258-10567 GCA_002397345.1 Clostridiales bacterium UBA4959 | reverse complement strand
GTCATATCATTTGACAACGCAGAAATATTCCATAAAAATTTCCGACACATCTTGATTTACGGCTGATTCTATGTTATTATTTTGACAATATGGTATTTAACAGCCCTGTATTTTTATTTTTATTCCTGCCCGCAACAATCGCGGTATATTTTATCGTACCCAAAAAGCTTCGCGGGATACGCAACTTCATCCTGCTCGCGGCGAGCCTTGGGTTTTCTTTTTACGGCGAGCCGAAGGCTATTTTTTTATTGCTCGTGTCGGTGACAGGCAATTATTTATTTGCGCTGGCAATCGGCGTTTTCCGCGCGGGAGATGTCGTGGACGCCGTCCCCCGCAAGTCGGGCGCGGGTGTTCGGCGGTTATTTTTAATCATCGCGGTGGTTTTCAACCTCTGCATCCTCGGGTATTTCAAATACGCGGGCTTTTTTGTGGCAAACATAAACGCCGTTGCGGGCACCGCGTTTAATATACCGGATATCGCACTGCCGCTCGGCATCTCGTTCTTCACGTTTCAGGGGCTGAGTTATGTGTTCGACGTTTATAAACGTAAAGTTGCCGCGAATAAAAACTTCTTTGCTGTCGCGCTGTATATGACGATGTTCCCCTCCCTGATCTCCGGTCCTATAGCGCGGTTCGGCGATATACTGCCGCAGATTATTAACCGCGACGAGAGCGTTGATAAAGCGAGCGCGGGCATACGCCGCTTCATTTTTGGAATGGCAAAGAAGGTCCTTGTCGCCGATGTCATCGGCGCGCTGACCGCCGAACTGCTGTCCGTCAGCTCGCTCGGCACCGCTGACGCATGGCTGGGCGCGGCGGCGTATACGCTGCAAATTTTCCTTGATTTTTCGGGTTACAGCGATATGGCAATCGGCATGGCGCAGATTTTCGGCTTTAAACTACCGGAAAACTTCGATTATCCCTACACGGCGCGGTCGGTAACGGAATTTTGGCGGCGCTGGCACATGAGCCTGTCCTCGTGGTTCCGTGATTATGTATATATCCCGCTGGGCGGCAATCGGCGCGGTCTGCTCCGTCAATTGCTCAATATCGCCGTCGTGTGGGCGCTCACGGGCTTGTGGCACGGCGCGGCTTGGAATTTCGTGCTGTGGGGGCTGTATTTCGCGCTGCTGCTCGCGCTTGAAAAACTGTTTTTGGGCAAGCTGCTTGAAAAATTGCCCCGATTCGTCGGACACCTGTGGTCGCTGCTCGCAATTGTGGTTGGCTGGGTGATTTTTTCCGCGCCCTCTGTCGCGGCGGCGTTTTCGTGGCTGGGCGCAATGTTCACTCCGATTATAGGAGCGTCATCGGGCGCGCGCGCACTGTTTCTGCTCGGAGAATACAAGCTCGAGCTTATCGCGGGCGTCATAATCAGCCTGCCGTTTGCGAAGTTTATTGCGGGCAGGTGGGGCAGCTGCCCGTGGTATATGCTGGCGCGCGATATATCGGTCTGCGTGCTGTTTCTACTGTGCATCGCGCGGGTCGCGGCATCGACATTTGTACCGTTTATGTATTTTAAGTTTTAATGCCTGTCAGCCGCGGTTATCTTCGACATAATAACATTATGAAAGATTATTTAAAAGCAAAGTGAAATATATTAACAAATATCTCCTCATCACCTTCTTCATCGCGGTGATTTTAGCGCTGCCCATACTTACTAAAATAGAAAAATCACAGGGCGTTTCCGTATCTGAAAACCGCGCGCTTGCAAAGCCGCCGGTATTAACGGCGGAGAATGTATTCAGCGGAGCGTATCTGCCGGGCTGGAACACATATCTGTCCGACCATCTCTGGCGTCGCGATGATTGGCTGTGCTGCGATACCGCAATAAAACTCGCGGCGGGTCACCGTGTCGTGCGCGACGTCGTCGTCACGCCCACCGCGCTGCTGCCGTACATCGCGTCCGACGCACCCGATCCCGACGCTGAGCCGCGAGCGGCGGCAATGGCGGATAAATACGCCGCGCTCGCGAAATTCACAGCCGAGCACGGGGGTGTTTTCCTGTATATCAACGTGCCCGAACAGCAGTCGATGTTTTCCGGTATATATCCCGCCGGAATGGCGACGGGCATGCTGCGGATTAACTCACAGGACGACGCTTTCGCGGCGGCGATGGCGGCGAGGGGTGTAAATTATCTCGACATGCGCCCTGTTTTCGTATCGGCAGCGGCTGATGAAAACGCGCTTTTATACTACGCGCGCACCGACCATCACTACAACATGCGCGGCGCGTTTTTGACCTATGAAACGCTGTGTGCCACTTTATCGCGGCTGGGCGTGGATGCGCGGGTAAAGACCGGCGCGTCATTCTGTACGCTGACCAACACCTTCAACGGATCGCGCGGGCGCAAGATAAACAATCTTAACGGATTTAACGATAAACTGGAATATGTCACCTGGGACGACCCTGTCCCCTTCACGCGCTTTGATAACGGAGCTTTGATTCCCCCGCTCGTTTACATGATGCCTGCCTCATCCGAGCAAGAAATCGAATACACGCTTTATATGGGCGGCGACATACCCGAAACCATCATAACGACCGACCGGCCGGAGCTGCCCAACGCGCTAATCTTCGGCGATTCGTTCACAAACGCGCTTGAAACAGTGCTGTATACCAGCTTTAACACCACCGTGGGACTGGATTTCCGTTATAATAAAACAAAATCGATCTGTGATTACATCGCCGAATATAAACCCGCTGTCGTGATCTGCCTTCGCGACGACACCGCGACGCTGTCCGCCGACGGAAACGGAGGATTTACAATTGACAATTAAAATTAACTGAATTTAAAACGGTCGGCGGTGACGCTATTACATATTTTGACCTCGCCCTACGGCGAGATTACGCGCGATAACGCGAGGAAACGGCAGATGCGAAGGGTGTAAATTAAAATATCCGGTTTTTTTGCGTTTATCCTCTTGACAAACATGGGCGCCTGTGCTATACTGTTCAGGCTGTTAATTTATTTTCAACATTAAGTCTGATTTGCGAGACAAATTCGGCTTTAATTTTTACGGAGGAATAAATCTTAAAAATGACCACGTTCATGGCGAAACCAGAAACCGTCGAACGCAAGTGGTATACGCTCGACGCGGCAGGCAAGCCGCTGGGCAAAACCGCGGCGGCGGCGGCAAATATCCTGCGCGGCAAGCATCGTCCCGAATTTACGCCCCATGTCGACTGCGGCGAATTCGTTATCATAATCAACGCGGACAAGGCTGTTCTCACAGGCAAGAAGCTCGACCAAAAAATCTATTACCGTCATTCCGGTTATGTCGGCGGACTTAAGTCGGTCGGATACCGCGAGCTGATGTCAAAACGTCCGGAGCTGGCGATGACTCTCGCGGTGCGCGGCATGCTGCCCAAGAATACGATCGGGCGCAACTCGCTGACCCGTTTGAAGGTGTTCCGCGGAGCAACGCATAACCACCAGGCACAGCAGCCTCAGGCGCTGGAATTTTGACACATCACCACGAAAGGACGATAATTTTACATGTATACAAGCGCTAAACCGTATTTCTACGGCACCGGCAGAAGAAAGAAATCCGTCGCCCGTGTGCGCATTGTGCCCGGCACCGGAGCGATAACCATAAATGACCGCGACATCGACGATTATTTCGGGCTCGAGACCCTGAAGCTGATCGTCAACCAGCCGTTCGGCATCACCGGTACGGTCGGCAAGTTCGACATCATATGCCGCGTCAACGGCGGCGGGTTCTCCGGTCAAGCGGGCGCGATCCGTCACGGAGTATCACGCGCGCTGCTCAGCGTGGACGAGACATACCGCACACTGCTCAAGAAGGCAGGTATGCTTACACGCGACCCTCGCATGAAGGAGCGCAAAAAGTACGGACTCAAAGCGGCACGCCGCGCGTCCCAGTTCTCGAAGAGATAAAACGCATTTTTACGCATGTGTCCGGCTGCTGTCGGTCACATGCTTTTTATAATCTTGACAACTTCTCTTTTATATGATATATTAAAAGCGCGGAAGGAATTGACATTATGAAAAAAAATGTATATAAGGACGAAGCCGAAATAACGGCGGGCATGAAAGTTTCGCTGGTAATCAGGTCATCGGGTAATACCGAGGGATCGGGGATTTCTCAGACATTATCTTCGTTTACGGAAGAAATTTTTCCTGACGGCACTCTGCTTATTCATGCCCCCATACGCAACGGAATGTATTATCCTCTCCCGAGAGATACAGAATTTAATCTGTTTTTCTGTGTTGGTCCCAACCCCGACGAAATATGCAAAATGTATGAATTGCCGGTCGAGTTCGGAGAATTTATAGAAAAAGACGGGCTTAAATTCGTAACGCTGCTGCGGTGCGGGCTTATTAAGTTTTGCCAAAGGCGCGAATGTTTCCGCGTAAACTGCTCCCTGCCTGTAAAAATCGAACGTTTTAACGGGAGCGGCTCGACCCAGCCCGTTGCGGGACAGATGGTCAATTTCAGCGAGGGCGGAATGCTTTTCGTTTCGGACGAAAATATAGATAAGGGCGAAAGAATCAACCTTTCTTTTTGTATAAACGACGATGAAAATATAAGCGCCGTCGTCGTCCGCTGCGAGGCGATAGAAGAAAAGGCGTACCGTTATAAAACGGCGGTACAGTTTATAATCAAAGACGAAAGACAAAGGCGCCGTTTCAGTAAATTTGTAAACGACGTCCAATATAAAAGAATGCGGGCGCAGAGAAATCGCGCCAGTTTTGAGGACCTGCTTAATTGAACATTGACAATCTGTGGCAATATGTGTTATAATGAGCGACAGCGAATTCAAACCCAAGTTTCTTATTACAACAAATCCGAAACTTGGGTTATAATGAGCGACAGCGAATTCAAACCCAAGTTTCTTAAAACTGTGCTTGAATACAGCCGATGAAAGGGTGTTATTTTATAATAGAACCGCATAGTAAACTAAAACAGCGTTATATAACGCGGCTTATCCCACGCCGGATACCCGAAACCGCTATGGCTGCGGCGGCAACCGCGCCAACTCCGGTTATATCTGTTTTAGATGATGCAAAAATCCAGCGCATATCTACAAAAAAATTAAAGCTTGCGCTCGCTATATCATGCGCGGCTGCGCTGCTTGGCATAGCTGCGTTTATTGTGTTTTTATCGGGTTCGCCAAGGCACCTCGCCTCGGGCGCGGTGATGCGTATTAACGTAAACGACCGGGGACAGACACGGTTGGTGTTCACACGCGCGAAGACGGCGAGCGAGGTGTTCGCCCTCCTCGGAATCAAGCCGGATAATGACGATTATATAAACGTATCCCCCGACACACCGGTCACTCCTGACATGACGCTGGAATATCACTCCGTCGAGATAAATAATTACACCATCGACAAGACTTTATCCCACCACACAATAACCGAGGAGATCGGGACCATCCCGCGCGGCGAGCGTAAAGTGCTGCGCGCCGGCTCTGACGGCTATTTATACCGCGAGGTACACGCCGAATACCGCGATGGCAAGCTGTACTCCGAGACAATTAAAAACGAGCGTCACATCCCGCCTGTGGACAAGCTGGTACAGGTCGGCGTTGGCGGCACTATAACCGGTCAGGACGGCACGGTGTACAATTATTCGCATTATATGGATGTCAGCGCTACCGCTTATGTTGCCAAAGGCATCACCTACACGGGTAAAAAGGCGGCATCCGGCATTGTCGCTGTTGATCCCTCTGTTATCCCGCTGGGTTCGACTCTCTATGTCAAGGGCGATTACGGCGATTTCGGCGTCTGCACCGCCGACGACATCGGCGGCGGCATCAAGGGCGGCAGGATCGACATCTGCATGGACGGTCCGCTGGAAAAGCTGCTCGAATTCGGCGTACGCACAATGAGAGTATATTTTCTCGAGCAATAAAATTTCCGGGCGACCGGCGGTCGCCCATCTGATTGTGAAATTTTTTAAATACCTCGTTTATCTACATTCTGAAATGCTTACACGTTTTTTATGATGCTTACATTATTTACGGTATAAATATGATGTCAAATAAAACAGCCCCGACATCGGTTAATGGTAAACTGCCCCGCGACACCGGGCTTGATCTGCTGCGCGTGCTGGCTGGCGTGATGGTGGTTCTCATCCACACCGCGTCGCAGAACTGGTACGCGCTGCCACCATCAGCTCCCGCGTGGCAGGCTATGAATATCTTTGACAGCATGGCGCGCCCCGCCGTGCCGCTTTTTTTAATGATGTCGGGCGCGCTCATGCTGGCGCCCGAAAAAGAACTCTCGATAAAAAAGCTGTGGCTGCGCTATATCCCCCGGTTAGCCGGCGCTTTTATGCTGTGGTCGGTTGTCTACGCGCTGTATGAGCGCACCAGCGCCTTCACCGCCACAACTGGCGTAACAATAACCTCAATCGTAAAATCCGCCGTGATCGGTCAGTATCACCTTTGGTATCTGCCGGTGATAATTTTACTTTACACGCTGCTGCCGGTCCTGCGCGCCGTTTTAAACGATTCTAACGCGAACAGCGCGGAACATCGCCGTCAATTTGATGGCGAACCTCGCCCCACACAAAATGGGCGTCGGCGATGCGAGTATATGCTGCTGCTTTTTCTCGTTTACAGCGTCCTCACCACAACAATCTTGCTTTTTAACTTTCCCGGACATGCGTATGCAAAATCGCTTGCCGATAAATTTTCGTTCGGCGCACTTGCGCCCCACACGGGTTATTTCCTGCTCGGCTTTTATCTTTACCGTTATACCCTGCCCCGCGCCGCGCGTATCGCGCTTTATATCGGCGGTTTATGCGCGCCGTTTGTCACCGCCGCCGCGACTTATTACCTATCTATCCGCGCGGGCGCGCCCGACGAGCGGTTTTACACCGTGCTATCGGCTGCGACCCTCCTCTGCGCCGCCGCGCTGTTCATCTTTTTCCGCGAGATAGGCGCGAGGTTCGCTTTTCCGACCGAATTTGCGCGTGTTATCGGCTTCATCGCGTCCTGCTCGCTTGAAATCTACCTTGTACATGTGCTGTTTTTAAATTTACTCGCCGACCGCGCGGGCATAACGACGCTGTCATGGCCCGTGCCGGCATTGACCGCTGTCGTCTATGCGGCTTCGCTCGCGTTTACCGCGGTGTGGAAATTTACGATCGGTTTATTTAAAACACGGCGGGCTGCAGATAGTCATCCCCGTAATATTTTGTAGACTATTTCCAGATAAGAAAAATCATACCGCATTATCGCAATCGGTATGATTTTTTTGCATTTTAAAAGACATGCTTCCAATTTATTGAACTGGCTAATAACTGCCCCCGGTTATATTATTTAGCAGACAGAAATAAAATGTAAACCCCGCGCTTTTGCGTCGAATTACGCCGAATTCTTCCTGATGTGGAGAAAATTGTGGGTTGTATTATGTTAATTCCGCGAGTATAATACAATCATGCCGAACGAAGCCGGCATAAATAACAAAAGGAATTAATTCGATTACGGATTTTTCCATTACATTGACTGGAGGATTAACCACAATGAAACGTAACACATTAAAACGCATTATAGCTGTCGCGCTCAGCGCCGCAGCCGTAACTGTTATGACTGCCGTATCCGCTTTCGCGGCAAACGGCGCAGCCAGGGACTGCAAGGCTATATCACCCAGCACGTTGAAAAATTGCAATATAGCGTCGCTCGACGCGTTGAAAAATTGTAATACAGCGTCGCTCAACGCACTGAAGAATTGCACAACCTTATCGCCCGACGCGCTGAAAAATCTCGCCGCCTGCAATCCCGCGGTAAAGTCTTACTTAGACAAATGTGCGACCTCGCCTGAGTTTAAAAACAAGTGCCAAAACATTTTAAACAATTGCAATCTCGCAGGTAACTGTAGCGTCGGTAACTGCAACGTCGGTAATTGCAATGTCGGCAACTGCAATGTCGGCAACTGCAACACTGGTAATTGCAACGTCGGCAAATGCATCACTGTAAATTGCAACACCGGTAACTGCAACACCGGTAAATGAACTATAAAATTGACTGGAGGATAACCACAATGAAACGCAACACATTAAAACGCATTATAGCTGTCGCTCTTAGCGCCGCGGCTGTATCTGTTATGACCGCCGTATCCGCTTTCGCGGCAAACGGCACATGCACGACCATATCTCCCGCTGCGCTGAAAAACCTCGCCGCCTGCAATCCCGCGGTTAAGTCTTACATAGACAAATGCGCAAATTCGACTGAGCTTAAGAACAAGTATCAGGAAATTTTAAATAAATATAATATCGCGGGCAAAAACTGTAATACCGCAGGCAATAGCTGTAATACCGCAGGCAATAACTGTAATGCC
>DHAH01000114.1:0-2066 GCA_002397345.1 Clostridiales bacterium UBA4959 | reverse complement strand
AATAACTGTAATGCCGCAGGCAAAAATTGCCCCACTAACAATACTCCGACCGCACCGGCTAAACCGACAACTCCGACTAAACCAACCCAGCCGACTACTCCGACTAAACCTACCACTCCTACTAACCCGACCCAGCTGACAACCCCGACTGCTCCGAATAACGGCTCCTCTTCAGTGCTTGCGATCGAGCGCGAGGTTGTGACACTCGTAAACCAGATCCGCACATCACGCGGACTGAACGCCCTGACGCTCGACGAAAAGCTGAGCAGCGTTGCTCGCGCTAAAGCTGTCGATATGGCGACGAACCATTATTTCGACCACAACAGCCCGACCTACGGCTCTCCGTTTGACATGATGAAGCAGTACGGCATCTCCTACCGTGCGGCGGGCGAAAATATAGCGATGGGCTATTCTACCGCACAGTCAGTCGTTGACGGATGGATGAATTCCGAAGGTCACCGCGCCAATATCCTGAACTCCTCGTTCACTAAAATCGGCGTCGGCTACACCTCCAACGGCAACTACTGGTCCCAGATGTTCATAGGTTGAATTAATAATTAAATTTTTAATTAAATAAAGAACGCGTTCTCTGTTATTGCGGGGGGCGCGTTTTTTACGCCTTGACAATTCCACACCGGATGGGTTATAATTTGTATTAATTATATTAATTTGAAAGGATATTTAAAATCATGCATAAAATACCGCTGGACGGCACGTGGCGGCTGAAATATTCATCCGGACAGCGCGGGGGATACCCCGTTTGGCCCGCGGAGCAGCCTTTCCTGCCCGATTATCCGGCTGAGGTGCCGGGTTCTGTGAATCAGGCAATGGAAGCGGCGGGCGTGGTCGGCGAGCCTACGCTGGGCAGAGCCGTGCTCGGCGCGCGCTGGATAGAAGAGATGGCGTGGCACTACACGCGTAAATTTATATTGACGGAGGAAGAAACAAAGCTCCGCTCACGCATTGTATTCGAGGGTTTGGATCTGACCGCGACTGTCTATATCAACGGTCAGCGCGTGGGCGGGCATAACAACTTCTACACCCCCTGCCGGCTTGATATAACCGGGTTTGTACACGCCGGCGAGAACACCGTCGCCGTCGTCATCGACTCCGGCTTGTTTTACGCCGGAACGAAGTCGATCGACGGGCTGTGCGGCGAGTGGGAGATCGGCAACCGATTGACCCACCGCATGTGGCTGCGCAAGCCGCAGTCGTCGTTCGAATGGGACTGGTCGCCCCGGCTGGTGACAGTCGGCATTTACAAATCATGTTACCTCGAGCTAACCGGCGGCGTGTTCACCGACGAAACCGCGCTTTTCGCGACGCTGAACGCCGACTACTCCGAAGGTAATCTGCGCGTACGCCAGTTTTTATCGTCGCAAACCGCCGACACGCCCTACACAGTGACGGCGCGCGTGGCTGAAACAGGCGACACCGCGACAGTCAGCGGAAAAGCGCCCGTGGGTATATCTGCAGCGGAGTTAAACCTTACTGTTAAATCGCCGAAACTGTGGTATCCTGCCGGTTACGGCGATCAGCCGCTCTACACCGTCGCGATCACCGTTTCGCAGGAGGGTTGCGGGGAGATTACACTCATTAAAAAAACCGGGTTCCGGAACGTCGTTATAGACCAATCCCGTCACCCGGAGGAGGGCAACTATTTCAACCTGCTGGTCAACGGTATCCGCGTGTTCGCCAAGGGCGGCAACATGGTACCCGCCGACATTTTATATTCGCGGCTCACGCGCGGGGTGTATGAAACGCTTATAGACCGCGCCATAGAAGCCAATTTCAATATGCTCCGCGTGTGGGGCGGCGGTTTATATGAAACCGACGACTTTTATGAGCTGTGCGACGAGCGCGGTATCATGGTTTGGCAGGATTTTGTGGGCGCTTGCGCCGCTTATCCGGGTTATGACAACGAATTTTATCAAAATTACGCCGCAGAAGCAACATATGAGATCCGACGCCTGTCGCGTTTCCCGTCGCTTGTTATTTACGCGGGCAACAACGAAATCCAGTGGCTCACCGCCGGTTACGGCGGCAAACACTACCCCGACGCGCAG
>DHAH01000086.1:34157-40226 GCA_002397345.1 Clostridiales bacterium UBA4959 | reverse complement strand
GCCGGCGCCGATCGCTCCCCCGAATGCCGCTCGAAAAAGCTGCGCGAGCCGCAAAATGGCGACGCGGTTTATCTTATCACAAAAGAACCGATCTGGGCGGGCGCGCTTGCGGAACTGCTTGATAAGAACGGCATACCTTATTTGAAAAAAGGGGCGCTCGGCGAGGGCATGGACACTTATGTCGGCTATGGACTTGAGGTATATTCATTTTACGTACCGTTACAATTCCACGACGCCGCAAAACAGTTGTGCGACGATATTTTCACCGAAGTGACCGACGAGGATGTGATACTCGAAAGCGACGGCGAAAAGCACGAAGGCGAAAACCAAAAAAACTCCATCTGACTTTTGTCTGAATGGAGTTTTTTCATCTGATGTTGGAAATCTATGCGCGATTATATATTGTTAGTTTGTGGTTAGCGTTGCTCCCACTCTCGGAACATGCCGCGGGTTTTTTCGTCGGCGATAGCGGTGACGGCTATGCCGTCGTCATGGTATTCGGGCTCGCCTACGGCGGCGAGGTAATACAGACGCGAAAGCGCACTGGAATCAGCGTGCGTAAAGAAATAGTGAACCTCACGTCGGTTCTCTGCGATAAGCCGCTCGAGCGCGGCGACGAGCGTATCCGTGCCCTCGCCGGTCAGCGCGGAAACATACAGGATATTCTCTCGCGGTATGTCGCAGTTAACGATAGAAGCCACAAGCTGCGAGGTGTACGTGACAGATAGCGGTTCAACGGGCAGATCGCATTTGTTGTACACATACAGCGTCGGCTTGCCGCCCGCGCCCAGCTCTGAGAGCAGCCCGCGCGTCACCTCAAGCTGGCGCGACTGCTCGGGGTCCGACGCGTCGACAACGACAATCAGCATGTCGGCGTAGGTCACCTCGTCAAGCGTCGATTTAAACGCTTCGACCAGATGGTGGGGCAGATTGCGGATAAACCCGACTGTGTCGGTGAGCAATAACTTCGCGCCGCTGGGCAATTCATATTGGCGCGTGGTGGGGTCGAGCGTGGCGAACAGCTTATCCTCCGCTAAAATCCCCGCGCCGGTGAGATAATTGAGCAGCGTGGATTTGCCCGCGTTGGTGTAACCCGCGATCGCGGCGAGCGGGATTCCCGATTTTTCGCGCCGCTGGCGTTTTAAAGCGCGCCCCGCCTCCATGCGGTCAAGCTCCTCACGCAGCGCGTGCATGCGGCGTTTGATATGGCGGCGGTCGGTTTCGAGCTTCGTTTCGCCCGGTCCGCGCATGGCGATGTTGCCGCCCTGCTGGCGCGACAGGCGCAGTCCTTGCCCGGTCAGGCGTGGTACGGTGTATTTAAGCTGCGCAAGCTCGACCTGCAATTTACCTTCGTTTGTCACCGCGTGCAGAGCGAAGATGTCGAGAATCAGCATGCTGCGGTCGATGACACGCACTTCAACCGGCTCTGATTTGAGTTTTTTTCGCGGAGCGGGCTTTTCAACCTCCGCATTACTCGGCGCAGGTGTAAAAAGCTCGCTGCGTTCACCTATATCGCCCAGCCAGATGACCTCGCCGAGCGCCGCCGCGTCGTCGGTGACTTCCTCGCCTGTCGAGAGGGTATCCTCGAGGTTTTTTATCTGCGACGGCGTCAGCTCGCAATCGAAAACCACAAGCTTAACTCCGTTTAGCTTGCACAGCCGCGCAAGTTCATCCGCTTTGCCGCTGCCGATGTATGTTTTAGCGTCCGGATTTTCCTTGCGCTGCTCCAGCTTCGCTGCGACCCGCCCGCCCGCGGTTTCGAGCAGGCGCTCCAGCTCGGTGAACGACGCCGCAAATTCCGCGTCGGAAACTTCGGGCGTCTGCACGCCTACGATAACGGCGGGTTCTGATTCGTTTATTTTATAATTTCCTTGCATAATTCTCCATTTAAATAATCGGCGCGCTGCGGGTTAACCGCAGGAGTCGCGCCCTGCGTTTTGTTTAATTAATTCTTTCGCTGCGTCCATTCCGAGCGTCGAACCGTCCTCCGGTTTTTCCATGCCCTCGAATTCGAGCGACGCGAACGTATCCGCGCCCGCAATCTGCCGGAAAATCGCGCGCATTGGCAGGTCGCCCTGTCCCAATATCGAGCCGCGCAGCATGTATTCGCCCGAATTGGACGAGAACCAGTTGCCGCTATCACAGCGGAACAATCCGCCGCCAAGCGGCAATGTGTCTTTTTCGCGGATATAAAAATCCTTGAGGTGATAAAATTTCGTGTATGGCAAACATTTTTTGTCGGCGACAAGGCAATTTTCGTCCACACAGGCGAAGTTGCCCGTGTCGCAGAGTATGCCGAAATTTTCGCGTCCCACCGCTTCGGCAAGCCGGATCACCCGGTCTGCGCCGTTGACGAAAAAGCCATGGTTCTCGACCAGCGTCGTAATCCCGTATTGCTCCGCGTATTCGGATAACCGGCGTGTCGTATCGACCATGACGGGGAACAGCCGCTCGAATTCCGCGGGTGTGTTATGCTCCAGCGGACGGCGGAAGGACGATACATCGTGCCGCATGAAGGGCACTCCGACCTTCGCCGCAACGTCGATATGGCGGCAGAGGCGCTCGACTTCCGCTTCGCGCTCGGATTCCGATTCTTTAAGCAGATCGGCAAGCACCGCGTAATTCGACAGCGGCAAGCCAAGCTCGGCTGATTTCGCCCGAACACGTTCGATAAGCGCGTCGTCAAACGCTCCGGTTTTGTCGTCGTAAAACACAAATCCGAAAGGTACCAGCTCGAAATGTTCCGCGCCGCGCTCCGCTGCAAATTCCATTACCTGTATTATATCCATCTCACCGCTATAAATGCGGTTTACCATGCTGTACGAAGAAAGTCCGATTTTCATTTTAATCGCCCCTTTGCGTTTTATATTATAATTTTACTATATATTCATATTATTGTCAAGTTGCTTATGATATAATGCCTGTAATACAATTTCCGATTTATAGAGTATATTTGCGTAAAAATATAATAGGAAGGAAAATCGACACCGCAAACGCCGTGCGCTGTTTGCAACGGTCTGTTTGTGCGTGTTGGTGCATGGAATTTTATATGCCGTCTGAAATGACCTCACGCGAAATTATTCGGCGGATTATCGCGCATAATGACGCGCCCCGCATCGGCTGGAATTTTAACAGCGAACATAACGACATCCGATATGTCAGTACGCGCGCGTATCTGCCCGACCCGCCTAATCCTTTTTCGTCTTGGGGCAGGCATGAGGAGCTGCTGCGGCTCACAGGTTTTAACGGGGAAGTGTTCCGCGACCGGTACGGGAACATCTACGGACGTTATAACGGCAAAACAAAGGGCGAATGCATCCGGGGCGCGATAACCGAGTGGAGCGATTTCGATAAATATCTCATGCCCGCGGTCGATCCATTTCAACGTTCCAAACTGAAAGCGTCAGGGTATGAGAGCTGTGATAAATTTGTTATGACCGGCGGCGCGTCGCTGTTCTCGGCGCTGCGCGACGCGCGGCTGATGGCGAATGCGCTGGCGGACACATTGCTCGAGCCGGAAATGGTCACCGCGTTTCTCGACCGTATAGTCGAGCATGAATTGGCGGTGCTTGACACCTTTTCCGATTGCGGTGTCGACGGCGCGATGTTCGGCGACGACTGGGGCACGCAGTCGAGCACTTTTATATCGCCCGAAACCTTCCGGAAGCTGTTTTTCCCGCAGTACAAGCGGATTTTCGACGCTTATCATGAGCGCGGAATTTCAATATTTATGCATTCCTGCGGATATATATATAAATTTATTCCCCTGTTCATCGAATCGGGCGTCGATGTTTTCCAGTTCGATCAGCCCGACGCTTACCCTGCCGAAACGCTTTCAGCAGAATTCGGCAGCCGCGCCGTTTTCCATTCGCCTGTCGATATTCAAAAGGTGCTGCCCACCGGCGATCTGGATTTTATCGCGGCGCGCGCCGCGGAAATGTGCGCTGCTTTTTCGCGGAATAAAGCGTGGATCGCAAAAGATTATCCTACATATAACGACATAGGTGTTGACCCGGCATGGGCGAAACACGCGGAGGATGTTATTATAAATCTGACTCGGATATAAACCCGAAACTGTAATTTTATAAAAAATATACAAGCTATTACCGTAAACGGCGATATTGTATCATATAATAATATTATTATAACTTATTCAGCACTCGGAAAGGCTTCATACCCCTTATATGGATATTTACAGTACATTTAACACCTGGCTTGACGGAACGTCCGCATATCCCGATCTTCACGCCGAATTGACCGATATTTCGGGCGACGAACCGTCGATTGTCGACCGTTTTTACACCGAACTGGAATTTGGCACCGGCGGACTGCGCGGCGTACTCGGCGCGGGCACAAACCGCATGAACGTCCTGACCGTCGGACGGTGCGCGCGCGGGCTGGCGATGCATCTGCGCCGCCGCGCGCTGCGCGAACTGCTGTCGGGCAGGCAGCCCTCGGTCGCCATAGCGTATGACAGCAGGCGCAATTCGGAACTTTTTGCCCAAACCTCCGCGCGCATCCTCGCCGAAGCGGGGATAGCGGTGAAAATTCACAAGCAGCTCATGCCCACGCCCGCGCTGTCCTACACCATACGTAAATTGGGCTGCACGGCGGGTATTGTCGTCACCGCCAGCCACAACCCCGCGGTATACAACGGTTTCAAGGTATACGGCTCCGACGGGTGTCAGCTAACGCCCGAGGACGCGGCGGCGATATACAAGCAAATGGCGCGCTGCGATTATTTCGCCGCGATCGGCAGGAGTTTTGGCGAGCTTGCCGCAGCCGGTCTGATAAAAATCATCGACGACGAAGTGGTTGACGCTTTTATCGCGGAAGCGGCAGCACAGGTCCCGCCCGAAGAGGAGAGGCGACGCGCGCTTAAATATGTCTACACGCCGCTCAACGGCACGGGTATAACCTGCGTGCCGCGTATTTTAGGAGAAGCGGGTTTTACCGATGTCATAATTGTTCCCGAGCAGCGCGAACCAGACGGGAATTTCCCGACCTGCCCGTACCCCAATCCCGAGCTTCCTCAGGCGCTCGAGCTGGGTTTAGCGTTATGCCGTAAAACAGACGCCGATCTGCTGCTCGCGACCGACCCCGACTGTGACCGTGTCGGTGTCGCCGTAAAGATTAAATCAGAGAGCGCCGCCGGCACAAAACAGACCGCGTACCGGCTGCTTAACGGCAACGAGCTGGGCATTGTGCTGCTGTACTATATCCTGATGCGGCGGCAGGAGGCGGGTACACTGCCCGAATCCCCGATTATAATAAAAACGATAGTGACCACTGATCTTGTTTATCGTATAGCCGGCGGTTTCGGAGCGGAAGTTATCGATGTATTGACCGGTTTCAAATTTATCGGCGAGCAGCTTGGCCTGCTTGAGCGCGACGGCGCGGCG
Source organism: Clostridiales bacterium UBA4959 (assembly GCA_002397345.1). Lineage (GTDB taxonomy): Bacteria > Bacillota > Clostridia > Oscillospirales > CAG-272 > DTU078. Next base: position 34,824 of record DHAH01000086.1, on the reverse strand, counting down.
AGTCGTTATGTGTTCGGCTTCGAGGAGAGCTGCGGTTATCTGTGCGGCAGCTATGTACGCGACAAGGACGGCGTATCGACCAGCCTGCTGGTCTGTCAGGCGGCGGAATATTTCGCGGCGCGCGGACTTACTTTCGCCGATGTGATAGATTTAGCGGGCAGCAGGTTCGGTTATACCGAAACCAAGCTGGTTAACGTGCGGTACGAGGGCGCGTCCGGCGCGTCTAAAATGCGCGACATCATGACGCGCCTGCGCGCGGAGCCGCCAAAGGAGATTCCCGGACACAAACTCGAGGTTGTCGACGATTATATAAACGGCGCGGTCAAATATATCGATAACGGCGCGCGGAGTATTACGCTGCCGCCGTCCGACGCGTTGAAATTCGTATATTCCGGCGGTTTTTCGGTGGTGATCCGCCCGTCGGGCACCGAGCCGCAGCTTAAACTCTATTATTCGGCGGGCGGCAAGACGCGCTGTGAAGCGTTATCCGCGCTTGAAGCCTTCGCGCACGAATTCGAAGAATCGATGGGCTAAAATTTTTAATAAAGCCAAAAATACAACGCATAAAGACCCGCGGACAGGGTGTGTGACGTATCAAATTCATGATACCTCCCCCACACCCTGTCCGCTGTTTTATTTTATAAATTGTACGGCGGGGGGGGGGGCC
>DHAH01000086.1:29291-33987 GCA_002397345.1 Clostridiales bacterium UBA4959 | reverse complement strand
ATGTAAAATTATATGGCGGGGGCAAGCCCCCGCCCTACGTCGCGTTGGTTTATTTGGCAAATTCAAGCGTCACGATCTTCTTCGCGCCAATTTCGAGCGAGACTTTATTATCTTTAATAACAACCTCGTCGCCGCGCTTCTCGTCGAGCCGCGAGAGGTAGAAATGTTTTACCTGCGGGTCGAGTGTGAACACGACCTTCTGCGCAGTTTCGCTCACGTTGAAGCAGCGGTAGATAAGCGTGTCGGCGTCCTCCGCTTTTTTTAGCGCCGCCATGCGAATGAACTCGTTATCGCAGGCGATAAGCGTCTGCGAAGCGGGCAGCGTACCGCCATGACGCCCTGTCTGTGCCGCAATCGCGGGCGTACCCGCGAAGCCGTAAGCGAGGGAATATCCGCGCGCGCGTCGTCCCGTGCAATAGGGCACGGCGGCATATTCGAGCGTATATTCGCCGATGCACTGACCTTTCGGGTTGGGGAAGTCGCCCCAGTCGCCGATATTGCCCGTGCAGCGCAGCAGCGTGACCGCCATTGTGTTGCGTCCATCGCGCAGTATCTCGTATTCGCACAGCCCGCGGTTAGCAAGCGCAAGGCAGTCGGAGTCTTCTTTTTCGCCCTCAAGCGCGAAGAACGCCATGCAGCGCTGCGTGTTGGACGGGTTGCGCCAGCCCTCCCACGGCGTGATGTTGCGCCTTACAAGGTCAAACTGACCCTCGGCGAGCACGGTGTCTGTCGCAATGTCGGCAGGGAAGAGCGCGCGAACGCGGTGATTGCCAAAACGGTTGTTCACCACAGTTTTTATCTCGGCGCGAGCGATGCCGTCGGTTACAGTGACATACGAGGTTACGTCCGCGTCGATCGCGAGGTCTGCTTTCACTTTAAACGTCACGCTGAATTCGCTCCGGCAGCAGATCGATATATCGGCGACGGTGTCGGCGTTGGTGACGGCGACGTCTCCTTCGGGCTGACGGTAGTTATATAAATCGCCGGCGTCGCGCGTGTCCTCGATGAGGTTGCAGCCCGAATAAACGCGGCCCGACTGTTTGTTTTTCAGCTCGAACGTACCGTTTTTGTTGAATGTCAGCGCGATGAACTCATTCTCCGCACCATATCCGGCGACGGAAAGCGACGATTTAACCTCCGATTTGCCGGGCATAACGGAATAGACCTCATAGCCGAACCCTCCGGGCAGCTTAGCGACGAATTCAACCTCGAAGCGGTTTATGTTATAAGGCTTGCGGAACGAATCCTTGGGCAGCTTATAAGCGAAAGTGTGCCCCTTGAAAGTATACGACGCCGGTACGACATTGCCGCGCGCGTCGACGATGTGAATGTCGCGCACATCGGAGTCCTCCGGGAAGTCGACAATTGTCTTAACGACGGTAGCAGAGGGCGTGGGCTCGAGCGAGAACACCACAAGATTGCGGTCAGCCGCCTTGCCGGTGTCGATTTTTTCGGTGAGATAGTCGAGCGCCGCGAGCTTCATTTCGTCGGCGGTCTGCATCGACTTGTCAAAGCGCGTGAGCATCTCCTCGTAAATCTCATCGCACGAGCAGGAGCAGATCGAGTCGTGCGGGTGGTTCTGCATCAGGACGCGCCACGCGTAGAGGAAGAAATCGGCGCGGTATTCGTCGCCGCCCAGATATGACAGGGCGTTCAGCGGCTCGGCAATACGCTCGAGCAGGAGCTGCGCCTCATGGTTCTGCTGCTTGATATCGACGCGGCTGGACGCGGTGTTGATGAGCAGATAACCGCCGCCCGTATACTGACCGGCGATCTCGCCGCGAACGGGCTTGAATTTGTCTTTATTTTTGCGCATCTCGGCGATATATTCTTTGAAATTGCTCTGCTTGACCGTCACTTCATCCTGCACTTCGTTTGCCAGCGCGATCGCTTCGTGCAGATTGGTCTGCACCGGCTGATGGTCGCAACCGTTCATGCCCAGAAGCTGGTCGGTCACGGCGAAACGGCTGGTCGAAGCGACAATGTGCTTTAGGCGCTCACGCAATGCGTCAGGTTCGGTGGGCAGTTCCATAGCGTTGTGGTACCAGTTGGCGAACATCACACCGATGACCTCGCTGCCGTCGGGCGACTGCCACAGCAGCTCGCTGCCCGTGATGCCGTTCTGTTTGACTACCGCGTTATCCGAGCCGAGGTCGTTCAGTCCCCGCCCGAAAACCGCGTTGTCGATACCGAAGCCGTTTAATATCTGCGGCGCCTGAGAAACGTTGCCGAACGCGTCGGGGAAATAACCGCACATGACGGGATCAGCCCCGATGGAGCGGCACAATTTCAGCCCGTACAGCATGTTGCGCACATTCGCTTCGCCCGAGGTCAAATATTCGTCCTGAAGCACATACCACGGGCCGATTTGTATGCGGTCTGCCTTGATCAGCGCCAGCAGGCGGTCGCGCATGTGGGGCTTGATTTCGAGGTAGTCCTCGATAACGATAAATTGACCGTCCATGTGGTAAAATGTGTAATCGGGGTGCTTTTCCATTGTATCGATCAGCGCGTCGAACAGCTCGACGAGCCTGACGCGGTGGCGCTCGAAACCCATATACCACTCGCGATCCCAGTGCGAGTGGGGAATAATGTGCAGCGTTTTTTTCATTTGTATTTTTCTCCTGAATATATCTTATTTCTTATTTATCGATTTTTATTCATTTAGATAAAAATGGCGGATACATCATAATCGCGGAGTTTTTTATAATTAATTTTTCATCGATTATATTACCGTGAAGATCAAATTGTTTTTTATAAATTTCGTTATTTCTGCTGTAACCGCCCCAATATTCACTTTTTATTTCATGGTTTTTTTCGATGATATCGTATCTGTATCGCGGTTCTGTCGACGCGCCATTCTCCTTCGAGAAATTTATCTCCCACAGAAACTAATAGTTGATAATCGTCCGGTGTGTCGTTGCGTATCATCAAATCGCCGTGGGGATAAAAGCAGCTTGCTCCGCTTCCAAAGGGCTGTGTCCTGTTTGAATCGGGAAAGACGTCATAACCGTGCCTGTGCCGCTCGATCACAGTAAGAGGAGTATGGACTGTCATCCAAAAATCAGATTGGAAAGCTGGCATAAACCGCCGCCTATGCCCATGCGGACAGTGCCGTTATGTAAAATCATTCCATTTACATAACCCTTTCGTTTTGTAGGTTTGCCGATTAATTTCCAATAACTGAATACTTCACCCGGACGCAGTATAATGCCGTTTATTCTTTTTACGGCTATTTTCAAGTTGATGATTTTATTATATTGCAGCCACATATCAACATCCTTCAGTTTTCGCAGAAGAACAGTTTTGTGAGTAAAATATAAATAAGGCAGCTTTTTTTCAGATTTATGAGCGGCGAATTTTTTATGCATTCCAATCCACAAAATGCGTCGGAGCAGCCCGTAATACATCACGCCCAGTTTTACCCGTATTGCGGAACGTTTAATCGGTTTATGAATCATAGGTACACCTACACCTCGAATATTATATGGCGGACGACCCGCATTCGTAAACGCTGTCGCTCCTACAGGGTTATCACACGCCGCGCAGGAACTTCACCGCGCGCTCGACCGCGTCTTTGGAGTTGCCCCACGGCTCGGCGTCGTAGCGGTAATCGAACTTTTTGCAGAACCAGCTTACATCGGCGCGCAGCGTGTCGAAATAGGCGAGGACTACCTCAGACGCGGCGGCATAAAATTCTTCAAACCGTTTTTTTGACATTTCTGTCCGCGCGGCTTTCGACCACAGCTTGAAATGCGGCAGGCAAAAATAGGGCTGCGCCTTTGTTTTGGCGCGGAACTCGCCGTCGCTGTCCCACAAATACGCGGCGTTGGAGAGCATCCTGTCAAACGAATGGTTTACGCGCCCGCAGAGATAACAACCCTCGTCCAATTTATCCAGTCGCTCAAGGGCTGCCGCCGCGGAACCGCCTTTTAACAGCGCCGAGATTCCTCCCGGCTCAAGCTTGCCGCGCAGCTCGTCAAGATGGCTCTCGAGTATCAATCCTATACCCAGCCGATTGTTTTTACCGAGCATATTATCAAAATGGCGGCGGCAAAAACCCTGCTCGTTGGTTTTTATGCGCACGTCCGGCTCCATCATCGCCCCGCCGAGGATAATGTCAAGCTCGTTTTGCTCCAGCATCGCCTTAAGGCGGCAGAACGGACAGCCTTCGGAGGGCTCCGCGGCGCAGGCGTCGAACGCCTCGTTTATCGGGATCGTGTAAATTTTTTCGGGCATAAGACACCTCTCCGGTAAATTTTGCGAGAAATTAACAGTATTATCGGCATGAGTTAAATGCATTATACCATGCCCCCGCGCGTGTGTCAATCGAAAATCTCCTGTCATAACCGCGCGGACAGGTCAATATATATGTAATGGTAAATTTCGACGGGCAAAACTTTTACCCGTCGCGGAAACAAAAGAAGGGGATGAAATAAATGGCGGAGATTACATCGCCGGCGATAGAGCTTGCGTCTGTTTATCTGCCCCGGCGGCTTGCCGACGCTGTCACCGCGTTCATTGAAAGCGGTCAGTGGTGCGCGCCGGACGAGATTGACGAGATCAGACTGCGCAGGGGGCGTCCCGTATCGCTCACCGCGCGAGGCAAAAACATCATAACCGATTTGATTTGCAGCGAAACTGAGCTTTCCGATACGCTGTTCAAGCTTTGCGGCGGCACGATGCACACGCACAG
>DHAH01000086.1:28823-29136 GCA_002397345.1 Clostridiales bacterium UBA4959 | reverse complement strand
CAGCGACACCATCGCACGCGGCTATATTTCGTTCGGTAACGGGGGGCGCGCCGGAATCTGCGGACGGGCGGTGGTCGGACAGGCTGCGGGCGCGGATACTGCCATCGCGAATATCCGCGACGCGGACGCGCTATCCATCCGCGTGCCGCGCGGCATCAGGGGCATATCGGCGCGGCTGTGCGATTATATAGCGTCGCGGAACTATATGGCGTCGGTACTTATTTACTCACCGCCCGGCGGCGGGAAAACCACGCTGCTCAAGGCGATCCTCGGCCTCGTACCCGCATCCTCCGGCTTTGTGACCGTCTGCGGC
>DHAH01000086.1:22912-28725 GCA_002397345.1 Clostridiales bacterium UBA4959 | reverse complement strand
CGCGACGCGGCAAGGACCCTTACGCGCGCTCCCCACTCACGGCGCGTCGCGGTGATCGACACGCGCGGCGAATTGTACCGTGAGGACATGTTCCGCGATACCATCGCCGACATATTTACCGGCTATCCAAAAGCGGCGGGTATCGAGATCGCGACGCGCACAATGTCGCCGCAATATCTTATCTGCGACGAGATCGGCGCACGCGAAGAAGCGCGTGCCATAATTGAGGCGCTGCATTCGGGCGTGCCCCTGCTGGCTACGGCGCACGCGGAGAGCTTTGATGAGCTTAAAAAAAGACCGCATATAAAAATGCTGCTCGACACGGGCGTTTTCGAGCGTTGTATGTCGGTGGCTGAAGCGAGCGGCATATGATTATTCTAAAATTTATCGGGATCGGGCTGTTCTCGGCTGTCATATTCGCTCTCGGACTTGCCGCCGGGCGGGCATATAACGACAGACTGCGGTATCTCACAGCCTTTGCGGCTATGGTGACGCGTCTGCGCGGATATATCGAGTTCGATCGCGGCGAGCTTGCGGAATTGTATCCGCTGTGCGCCGGCGGCGACGTCGCGCCGCTTGATGACGCGGGCTTCTTATCCGATGCGGCGGTGCTGGGCTGGGATGAAGCCATAAAAAAGCTTGCGGGTCAGATTTTCATCGACGGCGAAACAATGGCGGCGCTTACCGAGTTCGGCGGGCTGCTGGGCAAGACCTGTGCGGAAGAGCAGCTCCGTAATTGTGACCGGACGACGGCGCGGCTGGGTGAGATAATTAAAATCCGGACGCCTGAGGTGGCGAAAAAAATAAAGCTGTGCCGCGCGCTCGGCGCTTCGGCGGCAATGATGGCGGTTTTACTGCTCTTATAACCGAAATTATTAATAATCGAGATAAAAAGTAAAGCGCGAAACGCGTAATATAGAACTGAGCGGTTTTTATTACGGTTTAGCGCGGCAAAGGAGTGTGATACAAAATGGATGTAGGTCTGCTGCTGAAAGTCGCGGGCGTGGGGCTGATTGTCTGCGTTGTGTATCAGGTGCTTACCAAAACCGGGCGGGATGAGCAGGCGATGCTAGTGTCGCTTGCGGGTGTGGTGATTGTGATGCTCATGCTGATCGGAAAAATCTCCGAACTACTGGACACCATCCGCAGCCTGTTCGGGTTATGATTCTGAAGCTGTGCGGCGGCGCGCTGCTCATCGCCGGCATCGCGCTGATCCTGCGCCAGTATAAGCCCGAGTTTGCCGTGCCGGTTGCGGTCGGCGGCGGCGTTGTCATGCTGTTGGCGATAATTACGCTGATCGCGCCGCAGATTGATTACATAAACGCTTTATGGCTTGACGAAAGTTTTAGCGTATACGCGTCGCCGCTTGTAAAAGCGCTGGGGGTGGCTCTTGTCGCGCAGACAGCGGCGGACATATGCCGCGACATGGGCGAAAGCGCGACGGCGTCGAAGGTAGAACTTGCGGGCAAAGCGGAGATAATGCTGCTGTGTCTGCCGCTGATAGGCGAACTGCTGGGTTTCGCGCGGGAATTGCTGATGCAATAAAAGTGGATACCCTGCCGACCGTGGGAAAATAAATATATTATGAAAATTAAATGCTTTTTTATTATAATCGCGCTGTTTTCTTTATTTTCAATATCCGTTCGCGCGGAAGAATACACGCTCGACGGGTTTTCGGATATTATTCCGGACGCTGCCCGAACGGATGACAACAGCGCGGAGCATATAGCGCAAAATTTTACTATCGGGCATGTTGTAGATCTGATCGCGGCGGAGCTGGGCAAGCTGGCGGAGCCGCTGACGCGGCAGCTTGCGATTTTACTGGGCGTTGTGGTGCTTGTCTCGATGGTTCAGGCGCTTAAAACCTCGTTTTCCGATACGGGCCTGTCATCCGCGCTGGAGTATATAACGCTGCTGTGCGCTGCTCTGGCAGCATACACGGCAATCGCAGGCGTATGGGAGCGGCTGACCGCCGCGATGAGCGGCCTGACAGCCTTTATGACGGGGCTGATACCCATGATGAGCGCGCTCTACGCCGCGGGGGGCAACGTTACGACGGCGGCGATAAGCTCGGCGGGGCTGATGACGCTGACCGCTTTTTGTGAGCAGCTTTCATATTATATCCTGTGGCCGGTATTGCGCGTTTGTTTCGGGCTGGCGCTCATCGCCGGCATGGGCGGTCAGATCAGTCTGTCGGGTATAGCCGGTGTGCTGCGCGGCATGTTCACCACAGTGCTGACGTTTGTGATGACGATTCTCACGGCAGTGTTGGGGTATCAAACAAATTTAGCGTTGTCCGCGGATAATGTTTCCGCAAAAGCGCTGAAATTCGTGGCGTCGAGTTATATCCCCGTCGTCGGCGGCGCGCTGGGCGACGCGATACGTGCTATAGGGGGCAGCGTTGGACTGCTGCGCGCGACGCTCGGAGGCGCGGCGGTCGCGGTGATTTTCGCGCTGGTATTGCCGGCGGTTTTGCAGATTTATCTGTGCAGGTTTACTTTTTCGCTGGTCGGCAGCGCGGCGAAATTGGTTGGCTGCGACCGCGAAAGCGCTTTTTTCGGTGAGATGCGTTCTATACTGGGTTTCGGGCTGGCGATACTCGTCTCCTGCGCGGTGATGTTCCTGTTTTTTGTGACGCTGTTCGCCCGCGCGGCGGTGGGAATAACACAATAATCGCGATTTATACTTAAATTCGATGTTTGAATATATGAGTTTTGACGCGGTTTTTTTTCATCAGCTATCGAATTTTAGTAATTAGCACCCGTACAGGTGGGATGTTTATGAATGAATTTTACGCCTATATATATTCGCTTGCGGTGGCGGTGACGGCGGCGGGCGTGGTGACCGCGCTCGCGCCCGAAAGCGGTCAGCTTAAAAAACATGTAAAATACATCGCGGCGCTCTGCGTGCTGCTCATGCTGCTTCTGCCGGCAAAAAACGCCATTATGGGGCTGGCGGGAGCGTTCGGCGAAGCGATGACCCCCCTCGCGGTCACGGCGGATAAGCAGACGGACGACAATCTGCGGCAGATTGTGCTGTCTAAAACAGCGGAAAATATTGAGGCGAGTATAAAATCGCTGCTCGCGCTGAAGCTGGGCTGCGACGAGCGCGGCATAGCGGTGACGGTCGCCCTGTCAAGCATCGGAGATGATAGCGTAGTGATAACCGGCGTTACCGCCGCCATACCCAAGGATTACACCGCCATAGGACTGGAATTTTATATTTCGGAACAAACCGGCTGCGCGGCGAGGAATGTGGTGATCGAATGGAAATCTTAAGCAAGATAAAAAAGATCAAAGGGTTATGGCTTACCGTGCTGGGGCTCGCCATCGCCGTCACGCTTATAGTGATCGGGTCGGTCGATTATACGCTCGGACGTCCGGATAATAAAGAAAAAGACAAACCGGACATCATTGACACCGCCGAATATGTGAAACGGCTCGAGGGAGAGGTTGCGGCGCTGCTCGAGCGTGTAAACGGCGTCGGGACGGCGAGCGTGCTCATCACGCTGGAGTCGGACAGCGAGAACGTCTTTGCTTATGACAGCAAAAACGGCTCGCGCGAATATCTCACCACCGGCAGCGGCTCGTCGGAATCGGCAGTATTATTGCGCCGCATGACGCCCCGCCTGCGGGGTATCGCGGTCGTGTGCAGCGGGGGAGAAAACCCAGTGGTGCAGCAAAAGTTGATTTCATTGTTATGCGCGCTGTTTGACCTCTCGTCCACAAAAGTATTTGTATCCGGTTAACTGTAAACCGAATGACAAACTAAAAAGAATATGTCGTTCACGATTTATTCGAGGATTAAGTAATAATCATAACAGTTCGTTCATATTATTTATTTGAATTGATATAACGCTGAGAGGAGATTTCATAAGTTTGAACATTACAAAAACAAAACGCGAAGCGCACAAGACGAGACCACGCGGTTTTCCGCGCGGCTCTATGTAAAAAAGGAGCGTGGTCATACATATGAAACAATCAACCAAGGACAAAATCACGGAATTTATGCGCAAATTCCGCGACCTGTTCACCCCTAAGGCAAAACGCAGGCTCGCCATAGCGCTGTCGGCGGTGCTCATCGGCGGAGCCGTATACTTGAACTGGCTGTTTTTCTTCGGCAACAACACGGATGGGGAATATAACAAAGACGCAGCGACCGACGGCGGTGCGTCCGACATCATAGGGACCGCCGACGGCAACACCCTGGGCGACGTCGTCAAAACGGGCGCGGACGCCGCCGATAACAACATCGACTTAACTGTGAGCGATGCGTCAAGCTATTTCGCGGTCACCACAATCAACCGCCAGCGCGCGCGCGACGAGGCTATCGAGGTTTTGCAGTCGATAATCGACGATGTAAATGCGCTTGACCAAGACAAAGGCGAAGCGCTCACCTCGATGCGCGAAATAGCCGAATCGATAAAGAACGAGGCGAATATCGAGGCGCTGGTCGGGGCAAAAGGCTTCTCCAACTGCGTCGCCGTAATCAGCCGCGATTGCTGCACCGTAGTGGTTTCGACTTCCGGGCTGCTCCCGAACCAAGTCGCGCAGATTCAGGAGATCGTATACCAGCAGGCGGGGATTCTGCCCTTAGACGTTAACATCATAGAAAAGATCGTTTAATATAACACAATATTGCGTAACCGGTTTTTGGGATAATTCCAGAAACCGGTTTTTGTATAATATTTATATTTTTATGAATATATTATCATGTTTGATCGGGAGGACTTATGCGCATTGACAACGTAAATTATATATGCTAAGATTATGTTCATAAAAAGCACAGACCAAAAGGAGATAAAATTTTGAAACCGATTAAAATCGCTGCATTTATACTTGCCGTTATGGTTACAGCGGCTTCGCTTGGGTTGACCGCTCTGGCGGCGGACAAATCCGCGACTGTTTATGTCACAATTGCCAACGGCTATTTAATTTTAGCCCGCGAACCCGTTACCGTCACCGATGCGGATGGTGACGGCGCGTTGACGATAAGCGACGCGCTTTATGCCGCTCACGAGGCGATGTTTAAGGGCGGTGCAGCCGCCGGTTATACTGCCGCGGCGGGCGATTACGGCCTTTACATCACAAAGCTCTGGGGAGTTGAAAACAATAATAACTTCGGCTATTATCTCAATAACGCCATGGCTATGAACCTGACCGACCCGGTTAAGGACGGCGACAGTGTAACCGCTTATGCTATCACCGACACCACAAATTTTTCCGACGCATACAGCTATTTTGACGTAAGCACCGTATCGGCTAAGGTTGGAGAATCGGTGACGCTCACGCTCAAAAAAATCGCTTTCGACGAAAACTTCGCGCCGGTTTCCGCTCCTGTCGCGGGCGCTTCGGTAAGAATCGGACGTATGGAATCTGAATATTTACCTGGAGAATATATAACTGATGCTGACGGCAAGGTTACAATTAAATTTGAAAACTTCGGCGAATGGATTATCAGCGCGACACATAATGAATTTAAGCTCGTTCCGCCCGTCTGCGTCGCCACGGTCGCAGAAACTGTAACGGGAACTCCCGATAATGGAGCGGCAAACAACGGATCGGCTGATGCGGAAACAATTATTAACGAAACGCCTGATGCCGGCGCCACCTCTGCCGATACAGGCGACGGCTGGGCGGCATATATCGCCGTCGCCGCCATATCGCTTGCGGCTATTATAACGCTGCGCCGTAAAAAATGAAATCGTTTGGAATAAAAAATATCTTTCGCGTATTGCTTGCCGCGGCGGCAGCCGCCGCGGCGCTCGCGCTGCCCGTTTATTCTAAAACATATACCGTCGACGACGCGCGGAA
>DHAH01000086.1:10508-22781 GCA_002397345.1 Clostridiales bacterium UBA4959 | reverse complement strand
CGCCGACGGTATCGTCGCGTTTATGGAAGCCCGGTCGGGCGCCGCAGATGCGCAGGAATGGCTCGACGGCGCTCTGACCGAGGGTGCGGGAGAATCTTCGGAGTGGTATGTGATAGCGCTGCGACAGTCGGGTAAAAACTACGATTACAGTAAATACGCCGACGCGCTGGAAAGATATATTGACACTGATAAAACCGCGAGCGCGACCTCCCGTCAAAAATACGCGTTGGCTATGCTCGCGGCGGGACGCGCTGATTCGCCGTTTATTGCGTCAACGCTGCGGGACACCGTGGGAGAGCAGGGTATAATGAGCTGGGTATACGGTCTGCATCTGCTGAACAACGGTGTGGCAAGCGACGGCTTCACCGTTGCGGAGGTGGTCGATAAGCTGCTTTCCATGAAATTGGCTGACGGCGGCTGGGCGCTGACGGGCGAACACGCCGACGTGGATGTCACCGCCATGACGGTGCAGGCGCTCGCGCCATATTATAACTCCGATGAGAATGTCCGGGCGGCTGTGGACGGTGCGCTGGATTTATTATCGGCAAAACAGAACGACGGCGGCGACTATTCAAGTTATGGAATGCTAAACTCGGAAAGCACCGCACAGGTTATCACCGCGCTTTCATCACTGGGTATCGACAGCGCCGCCGATACGCGGTTTATAAAAAACGATAACACGCTGTTCGACGGCATGTTACAATATAAGCTCGGGAACGGATCTTTTTCGCATAAATCGGGCGGCGCGTACAGCCACATCGCGACGGTGCAGGTATACAGCGCGCTGGTGTCATACATGCGCTGTCTCGACAGTCGCGGATCACTTTATATTATAGATAAAAACGTAACCGAACCGTCATCCGAAACAGACGCGGAAAATAATTCCGCACCTGACCGCAATATTTCAAAAACAGTGAATTATAAATACTGGGCTGTGCTCGCGGTTGCGGTTATCGCGGTTAACGTCTGTATTATATTATTTATCATGGGCAGGCATCAGCCGAAAAATTTCATATTCGTTTTAATGGTTGCCGCTGTCGTTATTGCGGTAATATTCTTCACCGATTTTAGGAGCGCGTCTGATTATTATAACGGCGGCGGGGAATCCAAAAAAGATATAATCGGCTCGGTGACACTGACAATCCGCTGCGATAAAATCCTCGGACTTGACAAGCCCGAAAAATTCCAAAGCTCCGATTATCTGCCGAGCGACGGGATTATACTTGACGCGACATCGTTCGACATAACAGAGGGCGATACGGCTTTTAGCATATTGGCGGAAGCCGCGCGAAAAAACAAGATGCAAATGGAAAACAAAGGCTCGGTATCGGGCGCGAACGGTATGGCATATATAAAAGGAATAAATTATCTGTATGAGTTCGATTACGGCGACCTGTCGGGCTGGATTTATCGTGTCAACGGTGTGCAGCCCTCGGTGAGCTGCGGCGAATATACTCTTTCCGACGGAGATATGGTGGAGTGGCTTTATACGCTCGACCTCGGAAACGATTACAAATAATATGAAATCATTTGCAGATTATAATCCCATCGCTGTTTTTATATATTTTATCGCCGCGACTTCGGTTCCGATGTTCTGCATGAACCCTGTAATCATCGCCCTATCGCTGTGCGGGTCGGTTGCGCTGTTTTCGCTGCGCCAAAAAAACTTTAATTTACGCGACTACCTGCCATTTTTACTTTTGTTTACGGTTATGGCGCTGGTAAATCCCATATTTTATCACAATGGCGTTACGGTGCTGTTTGTCGCAGGCGACAATCCCGTAACGCTCGAGGCTGTGCTCTACGGTATCGCCGCGTCGGCGATGATTATAACGGTGCTGTTCTGGTTCCGGTCGTTTTCGCAAATAATGACGAGCGATAAGCTGTTATATCTGTTTGGCTCGGCTTCGCCCAAACTGGCTCTGCTGCTGTCAATGGCGCTGCGCTATATACCCTTGTTCGGCGAGCAGGCGAAAAAGGTGAGCGACGCGGGTCGGGCGCTGGGGCTGTATAAAGAAGACAACATCATAGACGATATACGCGGCGGGACGCGCGTTTTTTCGGTAATGGTGGGCTGGGCGCTGGAAAACGGCATCACCACCGCCGACAGTATGGCTGCGCGCGGTTACGGATTGGGCAGACGCTCATTTTTCGCGATTTATAAATTCCGGCGCACCGACATGGCGCTTGTAACCGTGTCGCTGGCGCTGTTTGCCGTCACGGCTGCGGGGATCGCGTCGAATGCGCTCCGTTTCGGCTTTTACCCCGAAATTACCGCCGCGCCGCTCACACCGCCGGGACTGTTTGCATATGCGGCGTATGGCGTCTTGGCGCTGATCCCGGCAATTATCACGGCGGAGGAGGGAATAAAGTGGAAATACTTGCGGTCGAAAATCTGAGCTTTAAATATCCGCAGTGCGGCGAAAAAGCGCTGGAAAACGTGTCGTTTTCTGTCAGTTCGGGTGAGTTTGTCGCCGTTTGCGGCGCGACCGCAAGCGGCAAGTCGACGCTGCTGCGTATGCTGAAACGCGAGCTGACGCCTTTGGGCGAGCGCTTTGGCAGCGTGCAGTATAAGGGTGTGGATTTGGACGCGCTCGACAGCTACACCTCCGCCTGCAAGATCGGGTTCGTCATGCAGCGCCCGGAGCAGCAGATCGTGACTGATAAAGTCTGGCACGAGCTGGCGTTCGGACTGGAAAATATGAATATGCCGACGGATGTAATCCGTCGGCGCGTTGCGGAGATGTCGAGTTATTTCGGTATTGAAGATTGGTTTGATAAAAATGTGTCCGAGCTGTCGGGCGGGCAAAAACAACTGCTCAACCTCGCGGCGGTGATGTTCATGCAGCCGGAGCTGCTTATATTAGACGAGCCGACCGCGCAGCTCGACCCGATAGCGGCGTCGAATTTTATCGGCACGCTTGTAAAACTGAACCGCGAGCTGGGTTTGACGATTATCATTGTGGAACATCGGCTGGAGGACATCGTGCCCGCCGCTGACAAATTGATTATGCTCGAGGGCGGTAAACTTATCGGCTGCGGCGCTCCGCGCGCGGTTGCGGGAGGACTTGACGGTCAACATCCGGAGCTGGTTTTCGGTATGCCCGCGGCGGTGCGGCTTTATAACGCTCTTTCTTCCGGCGTGCCCACCTCAGGCGGCGCGGATTGCCCGCTGACAGTGCGCGAAGGCAGAAGCTTTGTTACGGAGAATTACGGCAACAAAATAAAATCGCTCGCCTCACCCGAGTTTACGCCGCCTAGCGAACCTGCGCTGGAATTCCGCGATGTGTTTTTCCGATACGGGCGCGAGCTGCCCGATGTGCTGTGCGGGCTGGATTTCACCGTTTACAGCGGCGAGCTGTTCTGTCTGCTCGGCGGCAACGGCTCGGGCAAATCGACGGCGCTCATGGCGGCGGCGGGGCTGATTAAACCATACGCGGGAGAAATCCGTGTGTTCGGTAGAAAAATAAAAGATTATAAGAATCAAACACTTTATAAAAATTGTCTTGCCTATATGCCGCAGGATGTGCAGACGGTGTTTTTGCATAATACCGTACGTGAGGAGCTGGCGGAGGTTGGAGCGAAACTTGACGCGCTGCTCGTAGACCTGTCACAAATGCTTGATAAACATCCTTATGATCTGTCGGGCGGCGAGGCGCAGCTTGCGGCTATGGCAAAAGTGCTTGCCGCAAATCCGCGGCTGTTGTTGCTCGACGAGCCGACTAAAGGCGTTGACGCACACGCGCGCGCGGCGATAACGGAATTGTTGAAAAAGCTCCGCGACAGCGGAATGACTACAATAGTCGTCACCCATGATGTCGAGTTCGCGGCGGAATGCGGCGGGCGATGCGCGCTGTTTTTCCGGGGCGAGATTACTTCATGCGGACTTCCGCGCCGGTTTTTCACGGAAAACAACTTCTATACCACCGCGGTCAACCGCATGACGCGCGGCTATTACGACGGCGCGGTGACGATAGACGACGCCGTGGAGTTGTGCAGGCAAAACATAGACAGGAGCGCGTTATGATAACGATCAAAAGTGCGGCGGTGCGGAAAGCGGTTAAAATTCTCGTTCCACTGCTGTTCATCCCGGGCGTTATCGCCTTGGGCGTATTCGTCTTTCGCGAAAAACAATACGCGCTCATATCGCTGGCGGTCGCGGTGCTGGCGCTCGCGTTGTTTATCGCGGGATTCGAGCGTAAAAAGACGGGCACGCGGCGTCTAATCATCGTCGCGGTGATGGTCGCGCTGTCGGTCGCGGGGCGGTTCATTCCGTTCTTCAAGCCGGTGACGGCGCTGACGATAATCACCGCTATGTATCTGGGCGGCGAGGCGGGCTTTCTCGTAGGCACGCTGTCTGCGCTGGTATCAAACTTCTACTTCGGGCAGGGGCCGTGGACGCCCTTCCAGATGTTCGCGTGGGGGTTAATCGGGCTTGTCGCCGGGATATTATCATCACCGCTGAAAAAAAGCCGCGTGTTTTTGCTTATCTTTGGTTTTATTTCCGGCATGGGCTATTCGCTTATCATGGATGTATGGACGGTGCTGTGGTACAACGGCGCGTTTAATCCCGCGCTGTATATTACCGCGCTGTCGACCGCTGTGCCATATACGCTACTTTACTCGGTTTCGAACGTGATATTCCTGTGGCTGTGCGCCTGCCCCTTCGGCGAAAAGCTTGAGCGCGTAAAAATAAAATACGGCGTTTAATAAAATCGGCGGCGGTTTACACGAAAACCGCCGCCTGATTAATACTAAATTTGTTATTCAAATGTTTTGGGGTTGGTATAGCCCGGCTTGATAAGCATGTCCTTACCTTTTATACAATCGTTGTACACGCCCTCCCACTCGTCGAAAGTGTATTCTTCGATCGAAACGGAGATGTGCTTTCTTGCCTTGCCCATTGTTTTGTTGACGACCTCCGCGATCTGCTCGGCGGTGTCTTTTATCTGCTGCGGGGTAGCGCCCTTGATGGCTTTGATTACGATGTGCGGCATATGGTTCTTGCTCCTTTTAATAATTATTTATGCTAATTTCTCCAGCTTATCGCTGGTTTCTATTAATCCGGCTTCTATTTTTTCAACATTAAAGTTGGTTTTTGACAGTTCATGCTCTAATTTATTTAATTGTTGACTTATGGGTGTTAATTTAGCTTCCAATTTAACATCCAGCATATCAGATATTGCAAGCAGCAGCTCATTGTTTGCCATTGGTATTACGCTCCTGATATTTGTGTTCGTATTATATCACGCTGCACGCGGTTTATCAATACATTTTATCACTTTATATACTCCGGTAAAAACGCGGCGTCGATATTATTCGTCACATATCCGCGCAGCTTATCGAGCGAGGCTGTGTAGCCGTAGTTCTGCGTACCCATTTTCGCGGCGAGCGCGTCGCTGTAATCCTTCATTAAATATATATGCTGCCCGTAAAAGTTTTTAGCGTAAAAAAACACTGTCGGCACGAACATGGGGTCGGCTATGAACCAGCCGTCGTCGCCCTCGTTTATCGAAAAGGTCATGACCCCGCCGACCATGTTAATCGGCGATGCCATGAGCGACAGGATGTTGCTCAGCGAATAAATGCACAGCGTATCGTTGCCGTTCTTGCCCCTCAGCCATGTGATCGTCTGCACAACGTGCGGATGGTGTCCGAGGATAACGTCGACTCCGAGGTCAGCCATATACTGCGCCAACGCAGTCTGCTCTGACGACGGTGTGAAGCTGTTCTCAACGCCCCAATGCACCGACACGAACACCAGGTCGCCGAGCTTTTTCGCCGCCGCTACCTGAGCCGTTATCTTGGCATAGTCGATATACGGCACATACAGCTCGGTATTTTTGGGCAGCGGAATTCCGTTGGTGGAAAAAGTGTAGGACAGCAGCGCGATCGTCACACCGCCGCGCGTAACGGTGCGAATGTTTTTATAATCGTCGTAATTTTTATAACCGCCGATCAGCGTAACAGGCTGCGCATTCCAAAAATCAATGGTGTTTTCCAGCCCGATCGCGCCCTTGTCCGCCATGTGATTGTTTGCGATGTTTACAATATCGAATCCGAGATCGACGAGGTCAAGCCCGAGGTCCTGCGGACTGTTAAAGGTCGGATAGTTTGAATAACCCAGCTCCGCGCCGCCCATCAGCGTTTCCTGATTGATGAATGAGATGTCGGCGCTTTTTATCATGTCCGCGATATCATCGAACAGCGGCGCAAAGCAATATTCGCGCGGAGTATTTTTCCCGTACTGTTTTGCTTCCAGCCATATGCCGGTGTGGACGATGCTGTCGCCGACAGCGACAAACGAACAGCTCCGCCCGCCTTCGCGCTTTTCCCGCTGCCGCGAAGGAGCGGTATTTATTGATAGACTGCCTTTCGGCAGCTTAATCTCGTCCGGGGGCTGCGTTTCGGTGTCTGTTTCCGGTGCTGTTACGCCGGCGGTTGTTTCTTCGGCTGTAACAGTGCCGCCCGTATCGGTTTCGACATAAGGTTTTATGGCGACCTGACCGGTGATCGGAGTGGTTTCGGCAGAGGTTTGCGCCGGCGCTGATGTTTCTGAGGATTTATCGCGGCTTACGGCGCAGCCCGCGCAGAAGATAACAGCAAACGCGATAAGCGCCGCGACCGAGATTTTTATGACAGGGGCGATTATACGCCGCTCGTTATAACAGAAATAATTTTTCATTTTTCGCCGCTTCCTTCTGCTTTTTCCAGAAGCCCCGCTTTACGGATCGCGCCGAAAATGCGGTGTTTCAACCCCTTATATTCGATGTCCAGCCCGCGCAGCAGCGTTTTAACCGCCTCGCGCTGGGTATTGCCGTCGGCGGGGCAGGGATTTTTATACACGGGCAGAGCATTGCGCTGTGCAAACGCGCGTATCTCTTTTTCAGGCGCGTATATAAGCGGCCGGATCACGGTGATATTGCGCCTTGATAGGTATGTGACGGGCAAAAACGCCGCAAGCCGCCCTTCGTGGATGAGGTTGAGAAAAAATGTCTCGATCAGGTCGTCGAAATGATGTCCGAGCGCGACTTTATTACAGCCCAGCTCCGCCGCGGCTTTATGGAGGATGCCCCGCCGCATGTTCGAGCACAGCGAGCAGGGATTTTTTTCGCGCCGTTCCTCGAAAATCACACGCGCGAGGTGGGTTTTCACAACCTTATATCTCACGCCCAGCGTTTCACACAGCGCGGTAATTGCGGCGGGATCAAATTCGGGATAACCGAGCTCGCTGAAGCCCATATCGATGGAAACAGCGCAAAGCTCGAATTTATAAGGATAAAATCTGCGCAGCTCGGAGAGCGCGCAGAGCAGGGTCAACGAATCTTTGCCGCCGGAGATGCCGATGGCGATGCGGTCACCGTCGGCGATCATATTAAATTCATCGGCGGCGCGGCGGGTATAGCTTAAAATATGCTTTTTTCCTTCAAAATCCATAAAACTCAAACAAAAGATTCAATTATTGCCTTGTTCCTGCATAAAATCAATACGAGGGTAGTAAATTTGAAAAAGTTTCAAATAGGGAGTTTTGCGCGTTCACAAAACACTCCGCCCTAACAATAAAAGGGGGTCATATCCATGGCCATTAAAATATATATCGACCAGGGTCATAATCCGGTAAACCCAAACGCGGGCGCGGAGGGAAACGGTCTGCGCGAACAGGATATTACATATGAGATAGGCGTGCTGCTTGCCGACCTGCTGCGCGGCAACGGCAATTTCGAGGTCATGCTGTCGCGCAATACACCAACAGAAATGGTCGGCACCACCAACGCGGAAAGCCTTCGTATCCGCGTTGACGAAGCGAACGCGTGGCACGCGAACTTTTTCATCAGCATTCACAACAACGCGTCGGTGAATACTTCCGCGTCGGGGACAGAAGCGCTTGCCTATTCGCGCAGGTCGCAGGGCTATGTAATGGGCGAACATATAACTCAGTGGGTGTCGCGTCTGACGGGACTGCGCAACCGCGGCGTGACGCTGCGTCCGGGACTTTATGTGCTGCGTTATACGGATATGCCCGCCGTTATTGCCGAGCTTGCCTATATAACAAACGCGCACGACGCGGCGCTGCTGTCACAGCAGCCGGAATTGTTCGCCGACGCGATGTACCGCGCGATACTCGAATATTACGGGCTGGGATAAACTTTTACAGCGGGAATTTTCCCATACTGACCCAGAATACCGAGGTTTTACTGGGCAGCGTCAGTTTTGCCGTTGTATGCATACCGGCGGAATCGGATGCCAGCCTGCGTATCTTGCCGGTGTGCGGGTTCCATTCCTCCAGCGCGTGTAAACCGCGCAATTTTACCGCTCCCTCGTAATCCGCGGTGGTGGTATTTGAAAAATACCAGATATCACAGCCTGCGCGACGTTTGTGGATGTAGTTGAACATACCGCCGCTGCGTATGCCGCGGTTGGCGCGCAGCGCCTCGAACGTCGGATAAAAAACGCTCAGAATGCCGCTGTTTTCCACACGCGGCATATCTTCGATGACAACATCCCAGTCAACGTCGAGCTTACCAAGCACCGCGTCGAGCTGCGGCGCGGCGATGAGGTCGGTGCCGTCGGCGGCAGTCTGCGACAATTGGATGAAATACGCCTCTCCGCCCGCTCTGTTTTTATTTGTATACACCTGTGTAAACGAGCCTATGTCGCTTTTGGTGACGCCAAAAATATGGTTTATAATTTCCGACAGCTCCCTGTCGGCGTCCTCGCCTTTTCCGGGCGCGGTAAAGGCGGTGAAGGGCAGGTCGTCTGTGGCGACAAGCTTACCGCCGCGGTCAAAAAAGTCACGCGCGATGCGCATACAGCGCAGGTCTATCATCGACGCGCCGGGTAGTATAAGCACATTGAAGCGCATGTCGCCGCGCAAATATAAAACTCCGCCGTCGTCAACACGGTTTTCGTAAGCACAGTCCCCGTCGTCGCTGTTCTCTGCGGTGCAATAGTTTGCGAACACCTCGGGGTGAATCACCGTAAGATCGCGCCCGCAGTAGTTGAGCAGGGCGTTTATAATATTCATATAATCGGCGTTTGACGGCGTGGTCGGATATTCAAAATCCGTGTCGAGCCTGCTGTCGTACAGTTTTACCTGCGACTGAAGCGAATGAATGGGATAAAGCAGCGCGATGTCGCTGAGATGCACGCCGCCGCGCAGCATCGCCTGCGCCCGCGCGGCAAAGTCGCACCACGCGGGGAGCAGCTCGCCGAGCTTGACCGCGCCGAAAATGTGGTCGCGCGCCATAAGGAGGTTGACGCCCCTTGCCATCGCGTTCATAGCTTCGCTGTATAATATGGTTTTACCCATGAGGTAGTATTCGCGGAAAATATCGCAGGCAACAAGCGCGCCGCCCCAGCAGTCGGCTGCCGACGACGCGAGTTTTATCCCGTTTGTGCCGTAGGCATAGGCATATGACAGCGATGTGCCCGGCGCGTCCGAATATTTTTGGTACAGCATACCGTCGCCAAACAGCCACGGCGCGGCGGTAGCTTTTGGCTCCGCCACGCAGCCGGTTGCGATAAGCCCGCGGCTGCGCGCGAAATCGCTCAGCGCGCGGAAGAAACCGTCGGCGAGCAGCTTCGCGCGGCAATTTATCAGCAGCGCAGCCGCCCGCGCCGATTCCGCACCGGTGTCAAAAAAGAGCGCGGGATAAAAAGGCTCCGCTTGAACACCAAATTCTTTTAGGAAAATCTCGTTAAAATCAGGGCTCCACTGACGGCGGTTTGCGGTTTGATAGGCGATGCCCTGACTGATTGTCATCGACAGCGCGCCGCTCTCATCCCGCTCCAGCAGACGCTCGAAGGTAAATTGCAGAAACGCCGCCGACGCGTCGTATGAAAGATAATCGACGCAGTCGGGGTCGGGTTCTTCTTCGCATATGAATTGCAGCAGATTCCAATTGCCGTCGGGCACGTCCCAGATGATACGGTCAGAAATCAAAAACGGGCGCAGGTCGAGCGTTTGCGCTGTGTCGACTTCATAAGCGCAGACCGACATCAACACGCCGGGCGTGCGAACAGGGCGGTTCACGCGCTCGTATTCCGAGCACTTGTATTCATACATTTTCAGCAGATGGGCGCGATATTGCGGATTTTGGGCGACAAATTTACCGCCGCCGCGTCCGCTGGGATGGCGCTCGTCAAGATCTGTGTCGTCGCACAGCGCGGCAAACAGCCCCGCTTTTTTGATTTTGTCGAGCAGGGCGCATAGCGCGCCGTAATATTCGTCGCTGCCGTATACGGGCAGCGTAGCTGAGGTCGGCTGCAGTGCGACACCGCCGAAGCCCGCCTTTTTATAGCCCGTTAAGCGGGTGTTTATAAACTCGCTGTCGGTAATATCACCGTCCAGCGGGAAAAATGTGACCGGTCTGTGCTCGTTTTTAGGATTGGAAAAATATCTGCGCAGCTCTGCCGGATCTTTTATAGGGTCGGACACCATACGCCTCACCTCCGAAATGTATATATAATTTATCTGTGTGCCTATTATACCATTTAACACCGCGGATGTAAACCGTTTCAACGGAATTTTCTTTTATCTTTACTTAAAAAACAGGGCACCGGGCGGCAGCAGCCGCCCGGTGCGTTTATGTTTTACAGGTTATATGTCGTCCGAGGGGACGATCACTCCATAATTATTATCCTTGCGTTTGTAGACAACGTTTACCTCGCCGGTTTCGTCGTTTTTGAATACATAAAAGCTATGCCCCAGCAGATTCATCTGTAAAATCGCTTCCTCGGGCGACATGGGCTTGATATAGAATTCTTTTACGCGGATCTTGAATTCCGCTTCTTCCTCAACGGCGTCGGCGGCATCATTGTCGAATTCGGGTACAAACGCGCCCTCGCGCAGCCGTTTTTCAAGCCGGGTTTTGTTTTTGCGGATCTGACGCTCGATGGCGTCCATTGCGCGGTCAAGCGCATTGTTAAAGGTGGAGCTTTCTTCCTCGCCGCGGTACAGCGTCCCGCCGGAGGAGATAGTCAGCTCAAGGATTTCGCGGCCGCGCTTTTTGCTCAGCGTAATGTACGCTATCGCGTCGTCGCGAAAAAACTTGTCGAATTTTTTCAGCTTTTTATCGAACAGCACTTTCAGGTCCTCGGCAATGTCCATTTGCCTGCCAACTACGTTGATTTTCATATTTAATACCTTCCTTTGCCGCATTTTTTGTTCGCTACGTTTATTATAGCATATAAATCCAAATAATAAATAATAATATTTGAATAATAATCGAATTTATATTAATAACCACGGCTGTGTGACAAAGACACGGTATATAATGGGAATAGAAGTTCCGGTCGGGCTTTCGTCAAAGACCCGACCGGAACTTTTATAAAAACAAGACAGTGTGCGGTTTTACGCTTTCGCCCATTTAACGGCGTTGGTCAGAATCTGCTGGATAGTGGCGTTGTGATAAATCGGGAAAGTTTCGTGACCGGGCTGGAAGTAGAACACCTTGCCGCGTCCTCTGTGATAGGCGCAGCCCGCGCGGAACACGCGGCAGCCCTCAAAAGCGCCGATAAACACAAGCTCATCCGGCTGGGGAATATCGAATACTTCGTTATATCCTTCTTCAACCTCGATCTGAATGGGATTGGGAATGCCCTTCGCGATGGGATGGCCGGGGAGCGTGCACCAAAGCTGCTCTTTAAAGAAACCGGGGACGGAAAGATCGCAGGAAGTTCCCATCAACAGCTTGAAAGGCTTGGAAAAATGCGCGGAATGCAGCGGAATCAAACCCATGCCGCGCCATACGTGATGCTGTACTCTCTTTGCGATTTCATCGGGAACCTCATGATGAGCGATGTGGCCCCACCACAGCAGAACGTCGGTATCTTTTAACGCTTCCTCGGAAAGACCGCATTCCGGGTCATCCAGTGTGACCGCCTTTGCGGAAATTTCGGGGTCGAGGTTCAAAAAATCAGCGATCGTATTGTGCATTCCGTTGGGATATACCGCTTTTACGGCTTCATCGGTTTTATTTTGGCGGTTTTCGCACCAAACAAGGACTTTAATCATGGCAATTCAGCTCCTTTAATTTTTATCGATTTTATACTGTCATGCGTTTTTGCATGGAATACTATTATTTTACCATGATTTCTTCCCATTGGCAAGAGAGGATTATAATTGTGAACGAAAAAATGTCAAAAAAACGCAGGCTTGTCAATGATGTGAACGAAAAAAACCGCTTGACAAACGCGGTAAGATGTGGTATCCTATAACGGCAATAAAATGCGGGTGTAGTTCAATGGTAGAATTCCAGCCTTCCAAGCTGG
>DHAH01000086.1:1586-10314 GCA_002397345.1 Clostridiales bacterium UBA4959 | reverse complement strand
GGGGAATACCTCCTGATACGCTTGTTTTTTTATAACGAGGAAAAATAAATGAATAAACCATTATTAATTTTAATCCTGCTCGCCGCAATTTATACGTTTTCATCATGCGGCGTTACCGGTACGGGCGGGATTGAAACAGAAACCGATACAACCGACACAACAGAGGTGACCGCCTCCGCCTGCGGAGAAACAACGGAAGAAACAACAGGAGCGATTAAAATGACTTACACCAATCCGATTTACGAGTCTGACACCGCCGACCCGCATATTATAAAACATGACGGCGTTTATTACATCTTTGCCACCGGTGGCAAGATTATAAAATCCACCGATTTGATTAACTGGCAACCCGTTTACGGCGGAATGCGCATCAACCCGGGTTGGGGCACTCCGGGCGCGGGGTTTTGGGCGCCCGATGTGGTTAAAATCGGCGATAAATTCATCGTTTACTATTCGCTCTCGGTGTGGGACGATAAAAATCCCGGCATTGGCACAGCTTCGGCTGACCATCCCGAGGGGCCGTGGACCGACCACGGTAAACTGTTTTTGTCAAAAGAAATCGGAGTGGAAAATTCGATAGACCCCGCTGTTTTTACAGCGCGGGACGGCAAGATTTACATGGTTTGGGGCAGCTTCAGGGGCGTATATATGGCGGAGCTGTCCTCCGACGGCTTGAGCCTTGCGGGCGGTATCGAGGCGGCAAAAAAAGATAAAATTTTAATCGCCGGCAAAGACTACGGATATTGGGAAGGCTCGACTTTTGAAGCGCCCTATGTGATTTACAAGGACGGCTATTATTATCTTTTCGCGTCAAGCGGCACCTGCTGCGAGGGTCTTAACAGTACATATCACGTAAAAGTGGGCAGATCCGCTTCTCCGACTGGGCCGTATACCGACAGCGCCGGCAGGAATATGACAGGGCGTAATGTCGGGCATCTCGTTATAAAATCGAGCAAAGATTTTGTAGGCCCGGGTCACAATTCTATCGTCATCGACGATAACGGCGATTATTATTTGGTGTATCATGTTTGGAAAAGGGTCATGGAGGACGGGAAAGCCACAGGAAAGGGCAGATGGCTCGCTATTGACAAGCTCATCTGGTCGGACGACGGCTGGTGCGAGGTTGAGGGAAAAACGCCGAGCGCCAGTGCCGAATATCCGGTGGTTAAATAAAAACGGAGATACTGACGCGCTTGTGGGGGATAAAATCCCCCACGTCCCATTCGCCGCGGCGAATACCCCCGCAATACCGGGCGGATTATTAACATGAATAACAATGCATAATAACGACGAAAATAGCGCCATCACACTGTTCGTTCAGAATGGATTTAAGAGCGCTATGAAATCTACGGTATTAAAATATCAAACATCGCTGCTGTTTTTTACGACCTTCGCGGCAATATTTCTGCGGTTTGTCTATTACGGCTTCAAATACTATCCCCAAATTGACGACTACATTCAATACCACAACTATGCCACGTCGATTGACAAATGGCGGCTTGTGACAGAGCAGGGGTTATTGTCAGCACGTCCGCTCGCGGGTCTGGCGGACGTGTTTTTTTGGTCGGAGCTGTACAGCGTCATGATCGTCGGCGTGCTGTTTATCTCGCTTATGTTCGCGGCTTCGGCGGTGATATTGTACAAGCTGTGGAACCGGTATTTCGGCACAGGGGTTATGTTTATCGTTCTCTATTCGCTCCTGCCGCTGGGGTTTGAGGGGACATACTGGATGTCGGCTTCGACACGGATAGTCTGCGGACTCTTTTTCTCATCGCTGGCGGGCTGGCTTCTCGATTATTTCCTGCGGGGCGGCAGGCTGTTCATTGTGCCGGTATGGTCGCTGTGCCAACTGGTCTCTTTTTGTTTCTACGAGCAGACGCTGGTGTTTTCACTTGCCCTGACGATTGTGATTATTATGTTAAACTGGCGGGCGATGCGCCGCGAACCAGAGCGGGAAGGGCGTAAGCTGCGCCTGTTATGGGGGCTATTATCGCTGGTGAACGCCGCTGTATATTTTATTTTTACCTCATCGTTTGCCAGGGGCGTCTTCGCGTCGCGGATGAAATTGATCCTGCCGGATAACGATTATTATTTTAAGGTGTTCCTGCCCGATATAACGGGGCAGGTTTCCGACGCTTTTATAAAAGGCGGATTCTACACGTTTTTTAAAGGGTTCAAGCGCGGCGCGCAGATTATTTTCACCGACCTGACGCAGAGCTGGAGCGTATATGTGTATATCCTTTGTGTCGCGTCTGTTTCGATAATAATTTATTTGCAGGCGCGCCGGGGAGATCGCGCCACATACAACGGACGCCGCGCCCTGTGCGCGGTGTTATGCGGTATATTTTTAACGGTCATGCCGATAATGCCGTTCTTTGTCATTTCCAACCCTTGGTTTTCGCTGCGGGCTACGGTCAGCTCGCTGCCGGGTATCGCGCTCGCCGCCGACGCACTGCTGCGGTTTATCACAAAAAACAGAACCGCGGCTGCGGCGGCTGTTTTAACCGCGATGTGCTGTGTGGCGTCGGTATCCGAGCTGCATGATTACAGAGAAACATATTTTTACGATCAAAAAGCGGCGTCGGCAATATATAACGAGCTGTCGCGCGCCGGTATCGATAAAAAGAGCAGGACGGGTATACTGAGTTTAAACGCGTCGTATCTTGACGACCAGAATTTTTATTATCACGAGCACATACACGGCGCGACTCACAGCGGCTGGGCGCTGTACGGAGCCGTGAGCGCCACGGCGTATGACGCCGGAGATAATACCGTTCGTGGCGACATTGTCCCTCTTGCCACCGACGGTGAAAATTTTTATGCCGCGTGGAACCGCGAAACAAAAAATCTCGGCGGGTTTGACGTCCTTTATTATTGGGATGATAAAATCGGACGGCTCCTGCCCCTCCGCGCCGAGCGCTCGGATAACGGTGAATATACACTGTATTTCGCGGACGGAACAATTTGCGCCCGTACGCGGGAGGAGAACGGTATCGGGTATATAACACTAAAATCCGATAGCTAAAAATAATCATTCGATAGCTAACGAAAAAAATAATCACTCAGCCGTCACATAAAATCGCATAAAAATTAACAGATGTTTTATATCAGGAATAAAAATGCCTGATAAACTGTTTATAATTTATTAACGATTGACGGAGATTCGTCTGCAATGCACAAAACAACAGATAGCGTGATAACACACCGGACAGTGTTTTTTAATTTAATATTGAAGATTACGGCGGCGCTTCTGGTCGCCGTCACGCTGTCGTTTTGCGCCCTGATGCCGTCGTCGGCAAAAGCGGCGGCAATTAACCAGACCGTGAATCTGGCTAATGTAAATAAAAACCAGAGGGGCAGCGGTTATTATTGGGATAATATCAACGACACGCTGACGCTGAACAGGCTTAACATCGACACCAAAGACGATTATGGGCTTAAACTACCCGCGGGCGCGACAGTCGTGCTTGTGGGCGACAACAGTATCTCCGCCTCAAAAGCGGCGCTTGTTACGACGGGGACAACGATTTTCAAGGGCAACGGCTCGCTTACAATCGTGTCCGACGGCACGGGCGTCGTGTTATCCGACGCGACGGTGCTGGGCAAGGTATCGTTTTTGTCGGGCAGCTATAAAATTTCATCCGGCGGCGACGGTATTGTGTCTGAAAATGTCCGGCTTTATATCTCGGGCGGGAAAATGACGATAAACTGCGCGCCGCAGGAGGCGTATGCCATCCGCTCGCGCCTGATCGAACTGAACAACACCAATCTCACCGCGAACGGCGCGCTTTATTCGGCGGAACCGATGGTGCTTAACAATACCGGGTTGGAAATAACGGCGTCGGGTATCGACGCGCTGCAGACGGATACGGAGCTGCGCATAACGAACATGGCGCTTAAGTCGGGCGACAGCGCGGCGTCGGCGTCAGCGGCGGCAGAGAATAAATATACGGGCGGCGCTTATGTTTTTACCGCGCCGACTTATGTCGAGCGGAAATACAGCGCGGTATTCGGCGGCGAGGTGCCGGCGTGGGTCGATTATATCGTGTTTGCGGTTGCAATAGCCGCGCTTGCGGCGGTAATAGCGCTGCCCCTTGCGATCCGCCGCCGGAAATACCTGAAGCGGTTGGAAATGTTGAAATCGTCAAAATAACAGTATTAAAACGCCTCCGATATGGGTCGCTTACCCACATCGGGGGCTTATTTTTAAAATAATTATTTTCAAGTAAGCCGCATGAACGCGACAGTATATATTGACAGTTAGTGAAAATTATGCTACAATAAATGTTGATTTAATACACTGGAATAATTGTATTTTGTAAATAGAATGGAATCGTTGCCGGGAAAAGGATATGCGTGCGATATGACAAATAAAAACAAATTAACACCGCACAGGGTCCCGAATATGTCGGGAAATGGTGCCGGACCGGCGAAACGGAAGCCCTCGGGCGGCATACTGAAAAACAAGTTGTTTTTGTTCATATTTATGCCGCTGATGATTATCATTTCCGCGGTAATAATTTTTTTCATTGTTAAAGCTATCGCCGACGGCGCGTCCGTGCCGGCGTCGGGCAGCGAAAAATATGTTTATGTGCTGCCCATGTCAGAGCGTCCGGCTGACGCGGGCGGTAAAACGGGCAAAAACCCATTTCGGGCAACCGGTCTGTCGCCCGTTATCCTGACGGGCGTGATGTACAACCCCGAAGGTTCGTCATACGCGGTGCTGCAGTCGGCAAATAAATCATATGTACTGTCCTCGGGTCAGAAAATCGGCGACACCGGCTGGACGCTGACCTCTATCTCCGGCGACGGTGTGATTGTTTCAAAAGACGATATAAACGAATCGCTGACATTGCAATCTCAAGATATCGGCGGTATCGAAACTGTCCCGGCTGAGTGACCTTTCGCGGGGAGCGAAGGTTTTCTTCTATTAAACAAATATATATAAGCCGATTAAATAAAAGGACGTTATTAGCGTGAAAAAATTAAAGGAAAGGCAGACTGAAGGCGCGAACGCCATGCGGTATTTTCATGGATTGTTTGCGCGCTTCAGCGCATGGCGCTTATTATGAAAAAAAATCCGGTGAAACGGTTTACGGCGATATTGACGGCATTATTTATCGTAATGGGCATACACTGCTTCGCGGCGGATGGCGATATTTATGACACACACACCGTTGCCCCGGGCGAAACCTTGAGCACGATAGCGAAAAAATACAGCGTCACGCTGGACGAGCTTGCCGCGCTCAATAAAATAAGCGATATCAATATCATATCCGTCGGTACCGTACTGCAAATCCCCGGTACCGCTGCGAAGACGCCGGATACGGAATCGTCTGAAAATAAATTAACTCCTCCGCCGCAAACGACGGGCGCGGCCGCGAAACAGAACGCTCCGCAGCCGGCGGCGGGAGCTGCCGCACGCGGTTACAGCACGATGCTGACCTCGTTTGACACAAAAATCTCGCTTTCGTTCGTTGACACCGACATACGCGACGCCCTGTCGGCATTCGCGCTCAATATGGGTTATAACATCATTTATAAAGGCGAATCCCCGAAGATAACGATGTCTATGAAAGACGTCACCATGGGCGAAGCGTTGGATTACATGATGAAGCTGTATGACTTGACCTACATAACAAACGGCAATACAATAATTGTCGGAGATAAAAGCAAAATTACCGAATCGTTCAGCGAAGCGACTAAAATCGCTGAATTTACGACGACTTATGTAACGGCGGAAACTATTATCGCGCAGATAAGCACGTTTAATATTCAGGTAAACGCGACGCTGTCCGGCGGAAACAAATACCGCTTTGTCGCGCAGGGACTGCCCGCCGATCTTGCGAGGCTGCGCAGCCTCATCGCAATGGTCGACCGGCGCGAGAACGCGTCGGGCGGCGAGACATCGGCGTCGACCTTTTATTCTGTCGAACTTTCCAATATAACCGCCGCCGAGTTCCAGCGTGTGCTGAGCGCGGCTGGTCTGCCGTCGGGTGTGATTTTGCCCAGCCGTCCCAATACATTGTATATCTTCGCGCTGCCGACAGAATATAACACGATAAAATCCATTAAAGACATTGTTGACGTAAAATCATCCGCCCCTGTTACAGCCGAGCAGGAGACTATCGTCGAAAAAACGCTGAAATATGTGACCGTCGATTTAATCGAAGCGCAACTCAGCGCAAACGCCGATATTTCTATTATTAAAATCAGCACCAATAAAACCAAGCTGTGGCTGAGGGGTTATTCGGTGGGTATTGGCGCCGCCGAAAAAATTATCGCGCTGCTAGATAAACCGGAGAACGCACAACTCACAAAAGCGCAGATATTCGACAGATTCACACCGATAGTTACACAGTACATAACAGCGGACAGGCTGCGGGATACGTTGTCGCGGCTGTCTATCGAAGCGGTTATGATAAATTACCCCGAAAATCCTAAAACACTGTATGTTTACGCTTCTGACAACGACCTTGTCGGAGTGCGCAATCTGTTGTCGATCATAGACATACCGGCTAACGCCGCCGCTACCGCAGACGAGATGTTGGCGCTGTTCCAGCCGGTCGAATGTAAATTCATCTCCGCCGATCAGCTTAATGACACATTAAAAAACATGTCGCTGCCGACAGGTATTATTTATGCCCAAAATCCGAACACGCTGTATGTTTGCGCGACGGAAAATGATTTAACGAAAATCCGCGACCTTCTTAATATTATAGATATACCCGCCAACGCAGACACGGCGATAGCGTCGGAACTGAAATCGGTGACATGCCGATATATAACCGCCGAGCAGCTTAACAAAATGCTCAGCAATATGTCGCTGCCCACGGGCTTGATTTTCAATCACAACCCGCAGATACTCTATCTCGACGTGACCGATAAACAGCTCGAGCAGATATGCGAAGTTGTCGCCGCTATTGATACCTTTGAAAATTCAAAGGCGGGCGCGGACTCGTTTAATATTTATCCGATTAATTTGTTATTCATTAACGTCGATAAAGCCGTCGATTTTGTAAACCAAATGAACCTCGGGCTGAATATTGTAAGGATGTCCAACTCACAGAAACAATTCTGGGTCATGGGCGCGTATTCGGGTTATTTGGTGGCTAAAAACGCAATCGCCGGAATAGATAATCCCGGCGCGACGCTTGTGGGATCGTTTGACACCTTCACGCTTGAAAACGTTACGGCGGGGGGGGGGGAAAAAAAGATCGATAACGCTAAAATCACAGGGGTGCTCACATATGTGCCGAACGGACAGGAAAAAGGCAATCGCATTGTGGTGTATTTCCCGAACGACGCCAGATACGACATTATCAGCCTGATTAATAAAATTGATAATACACAGGCTACATACAGAAAAATAATAGAGCGATTACAGAAGAGCATATATTATAAATCCGATTTAAACGAAGATCCCAATGACCCCAACACATGGAAGCTGGTGAATGACAGAAGAGAAATGATAGCCAATCTTGCCGGTATTCCTGTGGAAAAAATTAAAATATATTCGGAATTGGTTATGGACGGTGTATTGGAAAATGATCCGAATAAAGATTATGATAAAGTATTCGCTATCGTTTATCTCGATAATGCCACGATAATGGAAATTGAACAAGTCGAGGAAGTATTAATCCAAATTGGCAAACCGAAAGCTCCCGCGACAACAACGCCGCCGTCCGGCGGCGGGAGCGGCAACTGACTACTCATCATGAACGACACAATCATACATAACAAATACGCCCTCTCGCTTGACGAGCTGCTGTGCGAAGCGGTGGAGCGGGGCGCTTCCGATTTGCATATCGTCGCGAAGAAGCCGCCTGTCATTCGCATCTCAAGCGAAATGGTTTGCACTGATCACCCCGTTATAAATCCCGACGAGGTCGAGGGTCTGATCTGCTCGATTTTAAAGCCCGAGCAGATCGAGCGTCTGAACCGCGACTTGGAATTGGATTATTCGTATTCGCTGACGGGCGTTGCGCGCTTCCGCGGGAATATAATATACCAGCGCGGCACACTTGCCGCGGCGATACGAATCGTGCCTTTCACCGTACCGCGTTTGGAAAACCTCGGACTGCCGGCGGACATCAAACGCCTGTGCAGCCTGCCGCGCGGACTGGTGCTCGTAACCGGTCCGACAGGTAGCGGCAAGAGCACGACGCTCGCCGCGATGCTCGACTATATAAACGAAAACTTCGCGGAAAACATTGTCACGGTTGAAGACCCCATTGAATTTTTACACACGCACAAAAAGTCTATTGTAAGGCAGCGCGAGATCGGCATCGATACCCACAGTTTCGGTATGGCGCTGCGTCAGGTGCTGCGCCACGACCCGGACGTTATTATGATAGGCGAAATGCGCGACTCCGAGAGTATCTCCATCGCCATCACCGCGGCGGAGACGGGACATTTGGTGTTCTCGACGCTGCACACGCAGACCGCGCCATTGACAATTTCGCGTATTGTCGATTCGTTCCCGGCGGGGCAAAAGGAACAAATCCGCCAGCAGTTATCAAATTCTTTGAAGGCTGTCATATCGCAGCAGCTTATCCCCGCCGCTTCGGGCGAGGGTCGGTTGGCTGCGGTTGAATATATGATAGATTCACCTGCGGTGCGCAACCTGATCCGCGAGGAGAAGGAACACCAGCTTTACAGCGCGATCCAAACCGGACAAAAGCTTGGTATGCAGACAATGGATCAGGCGTTATGCAATTTCGTCAGG
>DHAH01000086.1:0-1465 GCA_002397345.1 Clostridiales bacterium UBA4959 | reverse complement strand
TTATGCAATTTCGTCAGGGCGGGGAAGATCACATACGATTCCGCGCTCGAATACTGCATAGACCGCGCGGAGCTTGACCGGCTGATAAAAACAATATATTAAGTTAAAGACAGGGTACAATGAGAGATAATTCCGTTTGTTAATGCATATGGAAGATACTCCGAGTATCCGCTGTATGCAGCCCCGTTTTAAGAGGTAAATCCTATGCCGCTTTTCAGTTATGAATCCATTGACAAGCAAGGTCAGACTATAAAAGGTGAGCTTGCCGCCCCCACTGTCGAAGGAGCGCTTGATAAACTCCGCGAAATGGGGCTTGTCGTTGTGGACATGAACGAGTCGGTCGCGGCAAAAAAAGAGAGAAGCGGATTATTCGGTCCGAAAAAAGTGTCGCTGACCGATTTGGCTATATTTTCCCGTCAACTCTCGTCGATGATCTCCGCCGGCATACCAATCACCCGCGCGATTTCAACGCTCGCGCGCCAGACCGCAAACCCGACGCTTTCGGAAGCGCTCGCGGATATAAGTAGAAACGTTGAGGGCGGCATGACGCTGACCGAGGCTTTTTCGCACTACCCAAAAATATTTAATAAACTGTATCTGTCGATGATCAACGCGGGCGAGGTCGGGGGATTGCTTGAAACAACCCTGCTGCGTCTGTCAAACCAGCTTCATAAAGACAAAAAGCTGCAAGACGAAATAAAATCCGCGACTTCGTACCCCAAGGGCATAGGGATATTTGCAATTACGATTTTCATAGGTATGCTGGTGTTTTTGGTCCCCACATTCGAACAATACGCAACGGCAGACGCACCGTTTATTTCAAAACTCATCTTCGGGCTGTCCGCTTCTATGCGCGGATATTGGTTTATTTGGATTATGGCGATCCTTGTAATCGTGTTTGCGGTTGTTATGTTCGTGCGCAGTCCGTATGGGCATAATATATGGGAAATGACCAAATTGAAAATGCCCATATTCGGCCCGATCATATCAAAATCGGTGATTGCCCGCTTTGCGCGCACGCTTGCGACGCTTGTCGAGGGCGGCATACCCATCGTGCAGGCGCTGCAGACCGCCGGTCCGACCGCGGGCAGCGACCTGCTCTCCGCGGCTGTGGATAACGCTATCGTCCGCATTGAGGAAGGGTCGAATATCTCGTCGCCGTTGGAGGAGAGCGGATTGTTCCCGCCCATGGTGACGCATATGATTGCCATCGGCGAAGAATCGGGCAGCCTTCCCACGATGCTCGACAAGATCGCGGAGTTTTACGAAGAAGACGTCGAAACCGCGTCCAAACAGCTCGGCTCGATGCTCGAGCCGGTGATACTCGTGACTATCGGCGTTTTGGTGGGCGGGATGCTCATCGCGCTGTATCTGCCGATGTTCGGTGCGGTTGTAAATTCCGGCATGAGCTGATAAGCTCAAGTCAGAATAAAAAAAGTATGGAGATACGTTCGAGGGCTCTGCC
>DHAH01000085.1:5339-12142 GCA_002397345.1 Clostridiales bacterium UBA4959 | reverse complement strand
TGCTTTTTATAACGAACTATTATATAATACTATATTGCCCTTCTTTGCGGCGGGAGCTCGAGGGCAGAGACTTCGAACGTATTCCCATACTTTTTCTTCGTTATGAATTAACAATTTTCGCGAGCTCCGCGAAATCGCCGCGCAGGTCGGCATACAGCTTTTTATACAGCGTGTGATAACGTGTGTACAGCGCCGTATTTTCCGGTATCGGATCGGTGTGCGATGCTGCGGAAATCAGCGCTCCGCAGGCTTCGGTTACAGATTTATACAGCCCCGCGCCCACACCCGCAAGTATGGCGACGCCCAGCGCTCCGCCCTGCTTCGAGCTTGACACCGAGATCGGCATGCCGAACGCGTCGGCGAGCATCTGCCGCCAAAGCGTACTGTTTCCGCCGCCGCCCGCCGCGAATATGGCGGACGGAGGCGCGCCCAGCCCGCACAGGATATCCTTGCAGTCGCAAAGCGAATAAACCACGCCCTCCATTACGGCGCGGAGCATGTCGCGCTTAGTATGCACGGCGGATAAACCGAAAAACACGCCGCGCGCGTCGGGGTCGAGATGGGGTGTACGCTCGCCCATGAGATACGGCAGGTATAAAAGCCCGTTCGCGCCCGCTGGCGACCGGGCGGCGATTTTATCCATTACATAGTTGGGATCGTCGCCAATTTGTGCGGCGGTTAGCTTTTCGCCTTCGAAAAAGTTGTCGCGCAGCCACTTGAACGACAGTCCCGCGCCCTGTGTGACTCCCATTATGTGCCACGCGCCGGGTACGGCATGGCAGAAGGTATGCACACGTCCGGCGGGGTCGATTTTGATTGTGTCCGTATGCGCGAACACCACGCCGGAGGTGCCGATAGTGGCGGACGCCACGCCTTCGCGCACGATGCCGCAGCCGACGCCGCCCGCCGCCTGGTCGCCGGCGCCGCCGACTACGGGCGTGCCGGGCGCAAGCCCGGTCAGGCGCGCCGCCGATTCGGTGACGCGTCCTGTGACCTCGCACGATTCATAAACCTTACCCAGCAGCGCGGGATCGATGTCCAGCTTTTCGAGCACATATTCTGACCACCTGCGGTTTGGTACGTCAAGAAGCTGCATACCGGAGGCGTCGGACACCTCTGTGGCGAATTCACCGGTCAACATAAGGCGTATGTAGTCTTTTGGCAGCATTATTTTGCGGCATTTTTCGTAAATTTCCGGTTCGTGGTTCTTTACCCACATGATTTTCGACGCGGTGAAGCCCGTCAACGCGGGGTTGGCGGTGATTTCGATGAGTTTATCGCGCCCCACAAGCTCGGTGATCTGAACACATTCCGCCCCCGTGCGACCGTCGCACCATATTATCGAGGGGCGCAGTACGCGGTCAGACACGTCGAGCATCACCAGCCCGTGCATCTGTCCCGAAAGACCCACGCCCTTTATATCGGCGGGGTTAACGCCCGATTTTACGATAACTTCAGCGATGGATTTATATGCCGCTTCCCACCAGTCGGACGGTTCCTGTTCTGCCCAGCCGTTTTTCGGCTGATAGAGGGGATATTCATACAACGCGTCGGCGATGGTGCGGCCCGCTTCGTCGAACAGAACGGTTTTCGTGCCGGAGGTGCCGATATCGGTGCCAATCAGATAAGCCATTTGTGGACGCCTCGTTTCTTTGTATTTAAGATTTGTTTATATGATATTAATTTAAAAATAAATTTTGTGTTTGAATTCGCTGCGCTCATTATAACATATATTTTTTGAATAATAAAGAATTATTTACTTAAAAAGTTGAAATGAACGCAAAAATACTGTATAATATATCTTAATTACTAAATTGTCTTTATGAAAGTTAAAACCAAGATGATAAAGATTCTCCACTGCGCGGATTTGCACCTTGACAGCCCCTTCTCGCTTGACGATATACAAAAATCCGAAGTCCGCCGCGCCGAGCTGCGCGGCGCCTTTACCTCGATGATGCTCTATGCTAAAACCGAAGGTGTGGATATTATGCTTATGGCGGGCGACCTTTTCGACAGCGAATATGCCAGTCGCGACACCGCCGCGCTGCTCACGCGCGAATTTGCGTCAAACCCTGGCTGCCGTTTTGTGATCGCGCCGGGCAACCACGACTTCTACTCGTCCGAGAGCGTTTACGCACGCGTGGATTTCCCCGATAATGTATATATTTTCGATAGCGATAAGCTGACCTATTTTTCGTTCGACGAGCTGGACACAGATGTTTACGGCTACGCCTTCACCTCGCCGTCAATGAGGGTCAATCCATTTGCGGGCAGGCGTCCGAAAAATCCCGCGCGGCTTAATCTGTTGTGCGCGCATGGCGACATCGGCGTGCCGACCTCGCCTTATTGCCCCATTTCAACCGATGATATTCGCGATTCCGGTTTCGACTATATCGCGCTGGGGCATGTGCACAACACACACGGCATCGAGCGGTTTGGCAATACCTATTACGGATACAGCGGATGCCTTGAGGGGCGCGATTTCGGCGAGACGGGTCATAAGGGCGCGGTTTTAGCGGCGCTGGAAAAGCTGCCCTCCGGCGAACTGCGCGCCGATATACGCGGTCTGCGCTTCTCCAAACGCCGTTATGAGATTGAGCGATTGAACGCCTCGGGGTGCGCGGCAGAGAGCGAAGTCGCAGCGCGGCTGGCGCGGCTGATCGCCGAAAAAAAATACGGCTCTGACACGGCGCTGCGCGTATTTATCGAGGGCGGCGTACTGCCGTCGCTCGAGCTGTCGGAAAAACGGCTGGCACAATCGGCGCAGGGCTTGTTCTTCCTTGAGGTTATCGACAACACGCTGCCTATGGCTGACGCGGGTACGCTCGAGAGTGACCCCACAATCAGGGGCGTTGTTTATTCCAAGCTGCTGCCCAAACTGCGCGACGGCAGCCCGGAAGAACGCGAAACCGCGGCACGCGCACTGCGCTTAATTATGGATGCGCTCGACGGCAGACCGTTCTACGACGAGGACAACGCGTTATAACGCGGTATAGATTGGAAAAAAATGAAGCATCGTAAAAAGGACGACGCGCCGTCTGAATTAAAAAGCGCGTTTAAGAGGATGAACTGGAAGCTCGTCGGGCAGCTTGCGGCGTGCTTCGCCGTCATTTTCATCGTTTATCAAGTGTTTGTTTATTATAGGATTCCCTTTATAATCCACGCCTATGCCATCATATTGCTGGCGCTTTTGATCGCATATGTGACATTGGCGCGCGGTTTTTCTTGCAAGCCGTTCGACGAAAGTCTGTTTCCCGGCGATTGGGACGCGGAGCGGCGCGCCGCCTACCTCGCGGGCGACGAGAAACGCAAGAAGACTGCGAAAAAGCTGCTGCTTTTTATCATCCCGATTATATTAACTTTTATGATCGACATGATTCTTATTAATTTTTCGAAATAAAAATTTTTCGGCGCGCTGGCGCGCTCTATAGAATGGGAAAATATTTTTATGACTACAGCACACACGCTGTTTTCCGGATCGTCGGGGAACAGCGTTTACATAAAGGCGGGCGGCGAAGAAATTCTCGTCGACTGCGGCAAAAACGCCAAGACAATCGAGTGTTCGTTAAATAAGCTGGGCAGCTCGCTTAATAAAATCAGCGCCATTTACATTACTCATGAGCATAGCGACCATGTCGCGGCGCTTGAGGTAATCTCAAAACGGTATAAAATTCCCATCCATGCCGCGACAGGCACGGCGCGCATGATACGCGGCGATAATGCGCGAGCCTGTGTTGTCGCGCATCCGCCGCGCTATTCTGTTGAAACGTGCGGCTATCTTTTACGTTCGTTTGTGATCCCTCATGACAGCGTGATGTGCGTGGGATATAAAATTTCGACCTCCGACGGCGATATCGGTATCGCGACCGACCTCGGCTGCGTGACCGACGAGGTCGGCGACTCGCTGCTCGGCTGCCGCGGAGTTGTTCTCGAGTCCAATCACGACCGCGAGATGCTGCTGCGCGGTCCGTATCCGCCTGAGCTGAAACGGCGCATTCTCTCGCGCGAGGGGCATTTGTCAAACGACGACTGCGCTTATTTCGCCGCCATTCTCTCGCGCGGCGGTGCGGAAAGCTTATTGCTGGCGCATTTAAGCCGTGATAATAACGAACCGTCGCTGGCGCTGGACGCGACTTGCGCCGCGGTAAAACGCTCGGGCGGAAACACAACTAACGTACGTGTCGCCGCGCCCAATGAAATAACGCCCTTATTTTGATTATGAAAAAATCCATTTCTACTCTTACCCTCAACCCGTCGCTTGATAAAACTATGTATTTCGACGCGCCGTTTACGGCGGGTAAACTCAACCGCGCGTCGGCGTCGGTACCGCCTATCATCGGCAGCAAGGGCATTAATGTAAGCCGGATGCTGCGTATCTGCGGCGTGGACGCTACAGCGTGGGGATTTATGGGCGGCGGGAACGGTAAAACCGCGCGCGCGCAGCTCGAGGCGGAGGGCATATCTCACCGCTTCATCGGGACTGCCGCCGAAACGCGGCTGAACGTTAAGCTGATAGATTCGGACGGCGTCTGCACCGAGGCGAACGAACGCGGCGGTCCGATAACGCCGTCGGAACTCGACACCCTGTTCGCGGCGCTTGAAAGCGGCATTATGCCCGATCAAATCTTCGCTATCGGGGGCAGTATTCCACAGGATGTGGATAAGTCTGTGTATAACCATCTGATTAACCTGTTGAAAAGGCGTGGAGTATTCTGTGTACTCGATTGCGACGGCGAAGCGCTGACGCTGGGCATGCAGGCGCAGCCGGCGCTTATTAAGCCGAATTTATACGAACTGTCCATGCTTTTGGGCAAAGAAATTTCGCCCGATGACGTGTGTGAAGAATGCGAAGCGCTGTATAAATCCACAGGTACGGAGATCTTATGCACACTGGGCGGCGACGGAGCCGCATTTGCGGGCGGCGAGGGGGTTTTTCGTGTGAAAAGCCCGCGTGTAACCGTGCGCGGATTCACCGGCGCGGGCGATTGTGCGTTGGCGGTGTTTTTATACCGCCGGTTTTGGTGCGGCGATACCTGCCGCATGGCGCTGGAGCGCTGCAACGCGGCGGCTGCGGTAAAAGTGCAGCTTCCATCGACTGAAATGCCCTCGCGCGAGCTGCTGGAGGGCATAATTTAATTATTAAATTTGTGTTTAAATTCGCTGCGCTAACACAAAAATTTACGTTATTTTCAAACATTTAAGACAAAAATATATTATAATATATATAATAAGATGAAGGAAATTGTAATTCCATAAAGGATAAAAAAGTGGCAAAACAAAACAAGCGCGAAAACGAAAAAGACGAAAATGTTGAATTTGAAAACCAAAAAATAAACGATGTAAACATGGATAAAGAAGTTAAAACTTCTTTTATTCAATATGCTATGTCGGTTATCACCAGCCGCGCGCTGCCCGATGTACGCGACGGGTTTAAACCCGTGCATCGCCGCATCCTTTACGCCATGTATGAGGACGGCCTGACATACAGCGGCGGGCGCGAAAAATCGGCGAAAACAGTCGGTAACGTGCTGGGGCGTTATCACCCGCACGGCGATACGGCGGTCTATGATGCCATGGTACGGCTTGCGCAGCCGTTCTCCATGCGCTACCCGCTTGTCGACGGACAGGGCAACTTCGGTAATATCGACGGCGACGGCGCGGCTGCATACCGTTATACAGAAGCGAAGATGTCGCGGCTGGCGGGAGAAATGATGAGCGATATCCGCAAGGATGTCGTCGATTTCAAACCCAACTTCGACAATAAGCTGATGGAGCCGACAGTGCTGCCCTCGCGTTTCCCCAACCTGCTTGTCAACGGCTCGATAGGCATCGCGGTCGGTATGGCGACAAACATTCCGCCGCACAACCTCGGTGAGGTTATCGACGGCACTATCCACCTCATGGATCATCCCGACGCGACAGTCCGCGACCTGATGGAGTTTATAAAAGGACCCGACTTCCCCACGGCGGCGACGATCTGCGGCATCGGGGGCATTCTTGAGGCGTATACAACCGGGCGGGGGCGTATAACAGTCCGTGCGCGCGCCGAGGTCGAAGAAGAAAAATACCGCATTATTGTGACCGAAATTCCCTATCAGGTCAACAAGGCGACGCTCGTCGAGTCGATGGCAGACTGCGTCAAGGACAAGCGTATCGAGGGCATCACCGCGATCCGCGACGAAACCGGACGGAACGGTATGCGCATCGTGATCGAATACCGCCGCGATGTGAACGGGCATGTCATACTCAACCAGCTTTATAAATTTACGCAATTGCAGGATACCTTCGCGGTGAACATGCTGGCGCTTGTGGACGGCGTGCCGCAGACGTTGGGCTTGAAACAGATTTTAGATCATTATATAAAACACCAGGAAGAAGTTATCACCCGGCGCACCAAATTCGATCTTGAACACGCGCTGCATGATGAACATGTTTACGAGGGGTTCAAGCTCGCTATTGACAATATCGACCGCGTTATAAGCATCATCCGTTCCAGCCAGTCGATACCGGAAGCAAGAAATAAGCTGATGGAAGAGTTTAAACTCTCCGACGTGCAGGCGCAGGCGGTTGTCGATATGACGCTGGGGCGGCTTGCGGGCATGGAGCGTATCAAGATCGAAGAACGGCTTGACGAACTGCGCGCGCAAATAACGGAGCTGCGTGGGATACTCTCCGACAAGGGGCGCATAAGACAGATTATTAGAGATGATCTGCTCGATATCAAAAAGCGTTATAACGACGAGCGCCGTACCGAACTTGTGCCTGTCGAAGATGAGATATTACTCGAGGATTTAATCGAACGC
>DHAH01000085.1:3885-5215 GCA_002397345.1 Clostridiales bacterium UBA4959 | reverse complement strand
GAACGCCATGTCTGCGTCATTACGCTGACGCGCGACGGTTATATAAAACGACTGCCCTCTGACACCTATACGGCGCAAAGGCGCGGAGGTAAGGGTATAATCGGCATGACGACCAAAGAAGAAGATTTGGTCGAAAACGTCGTCGCTGTGGACAGCCACTCATATTTGATGATGTTCACCAACCTCGGTCGCGTTTATTTGAAGAAGGCGTATGAGATTCCCGAGGCGTCGCGCACCGCGAAAGGTTCGAATATTGTTAATATCCTCGAGTTGACGCCGGACGAAAATGTCACCGCGATGATTTCGGTACAATCGTTCACAGAAGATTGCTTCCTCACCATGGTGACGCGCCGCGGCGAGATCAAGCGCACGCCGCTGATCGAATATGAATACAGCCGCAAGGCGGGTAAAAAGGCGCTCGACCTCGAGGAGGGCGACGAGCTGGTGTTTACACGTATCGCGTCCGATGACGATGAAATCATTGTCGCAACGCGCGGCGGATATGCTGTGCGGTTCCAGCTCGGGGATGTAACACCGCGCAGCCGTACGGCGGGCGGCGTGAGGGCTATACGCCTGGTCAACGGCGACGCTGTTGCGGACGCGGCGATAGTGGATCCTACGAAGAAATTGGTGACTATCACCGCTAACGGTTATGGCAAGCAGAGCGAGTTCAGCGAATATCCCAGCCACAACCGGGGCGGAAAGGGCGTCCGCTGTCACAATGTCAGTGATAAAACCGGCAATGTTGTGGGTATTGCTGCTGTCGATCCAACCGACGACATTATGTTTATCACCGACGACGGTACCGTCATACGCATAAGTATTGCGGAAATTCCCGTCTACAGCCGGACGGCGGGCGGTGTTATCGTAATGCGG
Source organism: Clostridiales bacterium UBA4959 (assembly GCA_002397345.1). Lineage (GTDB taxonomy): Bacteria > Bacillota > Clostridia > Oscillospirales > CAG-272 > DTU078. The sequence goes on along the minus strand of DHAH01000085.1, from coordinate 4,339 downwards.
CCGGCGGAGGGCTCCGAGATTGCCAACTTCGCGGTGTTGTCTAATGAAGAGGAACCGGAGGAGTCTGAAGAATCAGAGGAGTCAGACGAAGCGGGTGAGCCAAAGGAGTCAGATAAAACAGAGGAATCGGACGAAGCTGAAGAAGAATCCGATGAATCCGATGAATCCGATGATAACGAAAAAGACGACGAAGACCCCGATAACGATATATAATACTACGATAAATATAAGTATAAAAAAATGGGCGGAGACAACTCCGTCCATTTTTTTATATATATTACGCCGTTTCCACGATTTTTCCACCGGCTATGTATACCACCTCATCGGCGTATTGCTGAGCGAATTCTGAATGGGTGACTATAATGACGCATTTGCCGCGATTTTTCGCCAAGTCTTTCAAAATATCCATTATATTTACTTGATTTTCTTTGTCGAGGTTCCCGGTCGGCTCATC
>DHAH01000085.1:3250-3721 GCA_002397345.1 Clostridiales bacterium UBA4959 | reverse complement strand
ACACGCTGCTGCTCGCCGCCGGACAAGTCCTTTGCGCAGTAATCCCACCTTGCCTCGGGCATTTTTACGTATTCCAGCAGTTCAGCCGCCTTCTTGCGGTAATCGCCCTTATATTTCGCAACCGACAGTACCACGCCGATATTATCCATAACGGAATAGTTATATAGCAGGTTATAACTCTGGAATATAATGCCCACATTTTTCGAGCGGTACAAGCTGGCTTTTATATCGCGTATATCCACGCCGTTATACAATATACACCCCTTGCTCGGCTTGTCAAGGCGCGATATTATCGAAACCAGCGTTGTTTTACCAGAGCCCGACTCGCCCATCACCGCGTACAGCTTGCCCGTATCAAAGGCATAATTCATATCATGTATCGCCATCGGCAGGTTCTTTTTATACCTGTAAGAAACGTCCATCAGTTCCAGTTTCATATTTGTTTGTTCTCCTTTTTTACGAATAACGTTT